>NZ_VMLZ01000002.1:0-180 GCF_013276955.1 Streptococcus sp. 1453 | reverse complement strand
TTGATGTTATCGATAGCTGTATTGCCATTATTCTTCGCTTCATCTACCTTATCGTTAGTTGTCGCGTCGTCAATAGCTTTCTTAGCTTTTTCTGCTGCTGTTTCAACATCAGATTTCGCTTTGTCCTTCTCTTCTTTCGTCAAGTCGGTACGCTTATCAATCTCAGCTTTCTTAGCTTCA
>NZ_VMLZ01000019.1:0-435 GCF_013276955.1 Streptococcus sp. 1453 | reverse complement strand
AAGTGACAGTAGGTCATGAAGCAGTGAAAGCGCAAGGTACTGTAGAAGCACAAGCTCGTAGTGGAAACAGTGACTTGAGTGGAACAGGTACTGTCGGAATGCCAGCTATTGCGACAACACCAAGTGCACCAGTCCCAGCAGTAGTGGATACAGCCGACCATGTAGGTATTGAGATTCCAGCACCAGAACATGCGGATAAGGTTGTTGTGACCTTCGATAAAGCAGATGGTTCAGGCAAGGATACAGTTACTGTTAAGAAGAACGACCAAGGTAAATGGTCAGCCGACAAGACAGTGGCAGGTCTGACAGTGGACGCAGATACTGGTAAAGTGACAGTAGGTCATGAAGCAGTGAAAGCTGAGGGTACTGTAGAAGCACAAGCCCGTAGTGGAAACAGTGACTTGAGTGGAACAGGGACTGTCGGAATGCCAGCTA
>NZ_VMLZ01000018.1:0-4934 GCF_013276955.1 Streptococcus sp. 1453 | reverse complement strand
TAAGCGACTTCCATATCTCACAGGGGGCAACCCCCAACTACTTCCGGCGTTCTAGGGCTTAACTTCTGTGTTCGGCATGGGTACAGGTGTATCTCCTAGGCTATCGTCACTTAACTCTGAGTAATACCTACTCAAAATTGAATATCTATTCAAACCAAGAAAACCTCTCGCTTTCATATTCTCAGTTACTTTGGATAAGTCCTCGAGCTATTAGTATTAGTCCGCTACATGTGTCGCCACACTTCCACTTCTAACCTATCTACCTGATCATCTCTCAGGGCTCTTACTGATATATAATCATGGGAAATCTCATCTTGAGGTGGGTTTCACACTTAGATGCTTTCAGCGTTTATCCCTTCCCTACATAGCTACCCAGCGATGCCTTTGGCAAGACAACTGGTACACCAGCGGTAAGTCCACTCTGGTCCTCTCGTACTAGGAGCAGATCCTCTCAAATTTCCTACGCCCGCGACGGATAGGGACCGAACTGTCTCACGACGTTCTGAACCCAGCTCGCGTGCCGCTTTAATGGGCGAACAGCCCAACCCTTGGGACCGACTACAGCCCCAGGATGCGACGAGCCGACATCGAGGTGCCAAACCTCCCCGTCGATGTGAACTCTTGGGGGAGATAAGCCTGTTATCCCCAGGGTAGCTTTTATCCGTTGAGCGATGGCCCTTCCATACGGAACCACCGGATCACTAAGCCCGACTTTCGTCCCTGCTCGAGTTGTAGCTCTCGCAGTCAAGCTCCCTTATACCTTTACACTCTGCGAATGATTTCCAACCATTCTGAGGGAACCTTTGGGCGCCTCCGTTACCTTTTAGGAGGCGACCGCCCCAGTCAAACTGCCCGTCAGACACTGTCTCCGATAGGGATCACCTATCTGGGTTAGAGTGGCCATAACACAAGGGTAGTATCCCAACAACGTCTCCTTCGAAACTGGCGTCCCGATCTCATAGACTCCTACCTATCCTGTACATGTGGTACAGACACTCAATATCAAACTGCAGTAAAGCTCCATGGGGTCTTTCCGTCCTGTCGCGGGTAACCTGCATCTTCACAGGTACTAAAATTTCACCGAGTCTCTCGTTGAGACAGTGCCCAAATCATTACGCCTTTCGTGCGGGTCGGAACTTACCCGACAAGGAATTTCGCTACCTTAGGACCGTTATAGTTACGGCCGCCGTTTACTGGGGCTTCAATTCATACCTTCGCTTACGCTAAGCACTCCTCTTAACCTTCCAGCACCGGGCAGGCGTCACCCCCTATACATCATCTTACGATTTAGCAGAGAGCTGTGTTTTTGATAAACAGTTGCTTGGGCCTATTCACTGCGGCTGACTTAAAGTCAGCACCCCTTCTCCCGAAGTTACGGGGTCATTTTGCCGAGTTCCTTAACGAGAGTTCTCTCGCTCACCTGAGGCTACTCGCCTCGACTACCTGTGTCGGTTTGCGGTACGGGTAGAGTATGTTTAAACGCTAGAAGCTTTTCTTGGCAGTGTGACGTCACTAACTTCGCTACTAAACTTCGCTCCCCATCACAGCTCAATGTTATAGAACTAAGCATTTAACTCAGTTCACACCTCACTGCTTAGACAGACACTTCCAATCGTCTGCTTTAGTTAGCCTACTGCGTCCCTCCATCACTACATACTCTAGTACAGGAATATCAACCTGTTGTCCATCGGATACACCTTTCGGTCTCTCCTTAGGTCCCGACTAACCCAGGGCGGACGAGCCTTCCCCTGGAAACCTTAGTCTTACGGTGGACAGGATTCTCACCTGTCTTTCGCTACTCATACCGGCATTCTCACTTCTATGCGTTCCAGCACTCCTCACGGTATACCTTCTTCACACATAGAACGCTCTCCTACCATACCTATAAAGGTATCCACAGCTTCGGTAAATTGTTTTAGCCCCGGTACATTTTCGGCGCAGGGTCACTCGACTAGTGAGCTATTACGCACTCTTTGAATGAATAGCTGCTTCTAAGCTAACATCCTAGTTGTCTGTGCAACCCCACATCCTTTTCCACTTAACAATTATTTTGGGACCTTAGCTGGTGGTCTGGGCTGTTTCCCTTTCGACTACGGATCTTAGCACTCGCAGTCTGACTGCCGACCATAATTCTTTGGCATTCGGAGTTTATCTGAGATTGGTAATCCGGGATGGACCCCTCACCCAAACAGTGCTCTACCTCCAAGAATCTCTAATGTCGACGCTAGCCCTAAAGCTATTTCGGAGAGAACCAGCTATCTCCAAGTTCGTTTGGAATTTCTCCGCTACCCACAAGTCATCCAAGCACTTTTCAACGTGCCCTGGTTCGGTCCTCCAGTGCGTCTTACCGCACCTTCAACCTGCTCATGGGTAGGTCACATGGTTTCGGGTCTACGTCATGATACTAATTCGCCCTGTTCAGACTCGGTTTCCCTACGGCTCCGTCTCTTCAACTTAACCTCGCATCATAACGTAACTCGCCGGTTCATTCTACAAAAGGCACGCTCTCACCCATTAACGGGCTCGAACTTGTTGTAGGCACACGGTTTCAGGTTCTATTTCACTCCCCTCCCGGGGTGCTTTTCACCTTTCCCTCACGGTACTGGTTCACTATCGGTCACTAGGGAGTATTTAGGGTTGGGAGATGGTCCTCCCAGATTCCGACGGGATTTCGCGTGTCCCGCCGTACTCAGGATACTGCTAGGTACAAAGACTATTTTAAATACGAGGCTATTACTCTCTTTGGCTGATCTTCCCAAATCATTCTTCTATAATCTTTGAGTCCACATTGCAGTCCTACAACCCCGAAGAGTAAACTCTTCGGTTTGCCCTCCTGCCGTTTCGCTCGCCGCTACTAAGGCAATCGCTTTTGCTTTCTCTTCCTGCAGCTACTTAGATGTTTCAGTTCACTGCGTCTTCCTCCTCACATCCTTAACAGATGCGGGTAACAGGTAGTACCTGTTGGGTTCCCCCATTCGGAAATCCCTGGATCATCGCTTACTTACAGCTACCCAAGGCATATCGTCGTTTGTCACGTCCTTCTTCGGCTCCTAGTGCCAAGGCATCCACCGTGCGCCCTTATTAACTTAACCTTATTTTCTGACCTTTCAGTCATAAACTCTTATTAATACTACAGCGTTTTCGGTTTATTTTCTTGTTACTATTTGATATAGATATTCAATTTTCAATGTGCATTACTTGGTGATCTCTCACCAATGGAGCCTAGCGGGATCGAACCGCTGACCTCCTGCGTGCAAAGCAGGCGCTCTCCCAGCTGAGCTAAGGCCCCACAAGACCTCTCAAGACTAAACAAGACCAATGCGCAGTTCCTTATCCTTAGAAAGGAGGTGATCCAGCCGCACCTTCCGATACGGCTACCTTGTTACGACTTCACCCCAATCATCTATCCCACCTTAGGCGGCTGGCTCCTTACGGTTACCTCACCGACTTCGGGTGTTACAAACTCTCGTGGTGTGACGGGCGGTGTGTACAAGGCCCGGGAACGTATTCACCGCGGCGTGCTGATCCGCGATTACTAGCGATTCCGACTTCATGTAGGCGAGTTGCAGCCTACAATCCGAACTGAGACTGGCTTTAAGAGATTAGCTTGCCGTCACCGGCTTGCGACTCGTTGTACCAGCCATTGTAGCACGTGTGTAGCCCAGGTCATAAGGGGCATGATGATTTGACGTCATCCCCACCTTCCTCCGGTTTATTACCGGCAGTCTCGCTAGAGTGCCCAACTGAATGATGGCAACTAACAATAGGGGTTGCGCTCGTTGCGGGACTTAACCCAACATCTCACGACACGAGCTGACGACAACCATGCACCACCTGTCACCTCTGTCCCGAAGGAAAACTCTATCTCTAGAGTGGTCAGAGGGATGTCAAGACCTGGTAAGGTTCTTCGCGTTGCTTCGAATTAAACCACATGCTCCACCGCTTGTGCGGGCCCCCGTCAATTCCTTTGAGTTTCAACCTTGCGGTCGTACTCCCCAGGCGGAGTGCTTAATGCGTTAGCTACGGCACTAAACCCCGGAAAGGGTCTAACACCTAGCACTCATCGTTTACGGCGTGGACTACCAGGGTATCTAATCCTGTTTGCTCCCCACGCTTTCGAGCCTCAGCGTCAGTTACAAGCCAGAGAGCCGCTTTCGCCACCGGTGTTCCTCCATATATCTACGCATTTCACCGCTACACATGGAATTCCACTCTCCCCTCTTGCACTCAAGTTAAACAGTTTCCAAAGCGTACTATGGTTAAGCCACAGCCTTTAACTTCAGACTTATCTAACCGCCTGCGCTCGCTTTACGCCCAATAAATCCGGACAACGCTCGGGACCTACGTATTACCGCGGCTGCTGGCACGTAGTTAGCCGTCCCTTTCTGGTAAGATACCGTCACAGTGTGAACTTTCCACTCTCACACTCGTTCTTCTCTTACAACAGAGCTTTACGATCCGAAAACCTTCTTCACTCACGCGGCGTTGCTCGGTCAGACTTCCGTCCATTGCCGAAGATTCCCTACTGCTGCCTCCCGTAGGAGTCTGGGCCGTGTCTCAGTCCCAGTGTGGCCGATCACCCTCTCAGGTCGGCTATGTATCGTCGCCTTGGTGAGCCGTTACCCCACCAACTAGCTAATACAACGCAGGTCCATCTGGTAGTGATGCAATTGCACCTTTTAAGTAAATGTCATGCAACATCTACTCTTATGCGGTATTAGCTATCGTTTCCAATAGTTATCCCCCGCTACCAGGCAGGTTACCTACGCGTTACTCACCCGTTCGCAACTCATCCAGAGAAGCAAGCTCCTCCTTCAGCGTTCTACTTGCATGTATTAGGCACGCCGCCAGCGTTCGTCCTGAGCCAGGATCAAACTCTCATTAAAAGTTTGAGTTCTCACTCATTTCTGTCACTGACAGATTTATTGTTTTTT
>NZ_VMLZ01000036.1:0-311 GCF_013276955.1 Streptococcus sp. 1453 | reverse complement strand
CTTGGAGTGCTTGGTTTGACAGTATATGGAATCTGAATGGTTTCTTCACTCGTATCACCATAAACAAGCTTAGCTGAGATTTGGTGTTTACCTAGGTCTGTAGGAACTGTTCCTACTGCTTCCACGTGATCTTTGCCTGTCGCGGTTACAGCACCTGTGAGGTCTGTCGCCTCTACGGCTTCACCTTTCACCTTGGTAATGTCGGTGATGGTCACAGTATGTGCTGTCGGAGTGATACTTGCACTTGATGCCTGACTGGTTGTAGCGTCGCTTCCCTTGGTTGCGCTGACACTTACTGCTTGACCAGCTGT
>NZ_VMLZ01000017.1:563-21021 GCF_013276955.1 Streptococcus sp. 1453 | reverse complement strand
TTGACCAACGGACCAGAGTTGGTATTTTCAACTCTTACTATTATACCGACTTTTCAAACTTTGTCAACACCTTTTTTAAAATTTTTTAATTAATTTTACAACTGCTTCAGTTCGAGCGGTGTGTGGGAACATATCGACCGACTGGATATAATGGAGATCATATACTTTTACTAAGCGCACTAGATCACGAGCCAAGGTCGAAACATTACAAGAAATATAAACCATTTTTTCTGGTACATAAGTAAGAATAGTATCTAATAACTTATCGTCCAGACCTGTACGTGGTGGATCCACAATCAAAGCATCTGCTCGGTATCCTTCCTTGTACCAACGAGGAATAATCTCTTCTGCTGTTCCAGCTTCATAATGAGTATTGTCAAATCCCATTATTTTAGCATTTCGCTTGGCATCTTCAATGGCTTCTGGAATAATATCCATACCTCTTAGTGTTTTAACTTTCTTTGCGAAAGCAAATCCAATCGTTCCAACTCCACAATAAGCATCAATCAAATGGTCTTCTTTAGTAACATCCAAGGCTTTTACCGCCTCGTTATAAAGAACTTCTGTTTGTTCAGGATTTAGCTGATAAAAAGCTCGAGGGGATAGTGAAAATTCATAATCGAGAACACCTTCTTGAATACTCTCTTGTCCCCAGATAATCTCTGTCTTTTCACCATAAATCTCACTGGTTTTAGCTGTATTTGTATTCACAGCTACTGTCACAACTTCTGGAAAATCTTTAACTAAGTCTTTTACTAGTTGGGTTAAATTAAGCTGACGATTTGTGACAATAATAATCTGAACCTGTCCAGTCTTTCTTGCTCGTCGAACCATTATAGTTCTAACACCTAGAACTTTTCTCTCATCCGTGATTGGAATTTGGTGAAAAGTAAGTAATTCCGCTAGACGATTAGCAATCACTTGGGTTTCCTTATCTTGTACCAGGCAGTCTTTCAACTCTACCAAATAATGAGAGTTCTGTGCATATAAGCCCGCCTTGACCTGATTCTTAAATTTTCGAGTCTGAAATTGTAACTTAGCACGGTAGTACTTTGGTTCCTGCATACCAATCGTCGGGCGGATTTCATAATTTTCATATCCTGCAGGGGCAAATTTTTTCAGCGCTTGATGAAGCAAGTCCGTCTTGAACTCCAGCTGCTTATCATAATGCAGGTGCATGATTTGGCAGCCTCCGCACTCATTGTAAATAGTACATGCTGGCACAACACGGAATTTAGACTTCTTGTTGACCTTCAGTAATTTTGCCTCTACAAAGTTACGTTTAATAGAAGTAATCTGACAATAGATATCTTCACCTTTGAGAGCACCCGGCACAAAGACTAATGTTTTTTGATAAAAGCCGATTCCCTCACCATTAATTCCCATGCGCTTGATTTTTAATGGTATTTTTTGTTTCACTTTCAGATTCATACCCCTATCTTATCACATTTTGAGTTATAATAGAACTATGAAAATCACAAAACTTGAAAAGAAAAAAAGACTCTATCTGATGGAGCTTGATAATGGTGACAAATGCTATATCGCTGAAGACACAATTGTTCGTTTTATGTTATCGAGAGATAAGGTGATAAACGAAGAGGAATTGAAGGAGATTCAGGACTTTGCTCAATTTTCTTATGGTAAGAATCTGGCCCTCTACCATTTATCCTTTAAAGCACGCACTGAAAAAGAGGTCAGAGAATATCTAAAAAAATACGATATTGATGAAAACATAGTTTCTCAAGTCATTGCTAATCTTAAAGAAGATAAGTGGATCAATGATAGCCAATACGCTTATGCTAGCATCAATGCTAATCAACTTTCAGGAGACAAGGGGCCTTATGTACTGACTCAGAAACTAACACAAAAAGGGATTTCAAAATCCACTATAGAAGAGATACTGAAAGAATTTGATTTTTCGGAAGTTGCTCAACGTGTAGCCAATAAACTGTTGAAAAAATATGAGGGAAAGCTTCCAGCTCGTGCCTTACAAGATAAAATTATCCAGAATATGACCAATAAGGGTTTTTCCTATTCTGATGCTAAAATTGCCTTTGACTACTTAGATAGCCAAGTCGACGAAGAAACAACTCAAGAACTCATCTTCAAGGAACTTGATAAGCAATATGCTAAGTATGCTCGAAAGTATGAAGGATACGAACTGAAGCAGCGTTTAACTCAAGTTTTAGCACGAAAGGGCTACGATTTTTCGGATATAGCAAGCGCTCTTAGAGAATATCTTTAATATTTCCAAGTGAAATTCACAGATTTTAGATAATTTTATGGTACAATAGTAAATGATAAACTTATAAATTGTAGAAAGTTGGTTAGTTATGAAGCTTCCAAAAGAAGGCGACTTTATTACAATTCAAAGTTATAAGCATGATGGGAGTCTCCACCGAACTTGGCGGGACACCATGGTACTAAAAACAACAGAAAACGCCATTATTGGTGTCAACGATCACACACTTGTTACCGAAAGTGATGGTCGTCGTTGGGTCACTCGAGAACCGGCTATTGTTTACTTTCACAAGAAATATTGGTTTAATATCATTGCCATGATTCGTGATAATGGAACTTCTTACTATTGCAATATGGCTAGCCCCTACTATCTGGATGAAGAAGCACTGAAGTATATTGATTACGATTTGGATGTTAAAATTTTTACAGATGGGGAAAAACGTCTCTTGGACGTTGAAGAGTACGAACGTCACAAACGCAAAATGAATTATTCTGATGACTTGGACTATATTTTAAAAGAACATGTCAAAATTCTTGTTGATTGGATTAACAATGGACGTGGTCCTTTCTCAGAAGCCTATGTAAACATTTGGTACAAGCGCTATGTAGAACTAAAGAATCGGTAAAGTTGTCAAACTAGGGTGAAAGCCCTGGTTTTTTTTATTTGAAAAACCCAGCTTTACAGCTGGCCTTATCCTTATATATCTAATTTCGTAACAGTAAATTTGATATGGGAATAGTCTTTTTCAACATCCTTATCAAGCATGAATGCTGTGGCATCTTTCTTAACCTGAACCAGATCAATATTCTGAGCTTGGGCTGCATAGACGCATCCACAATAACATTGACGATAGATATCATACTCTTCACACATCTCTACCGAACGTTTGTAGCCTTGATTTTTCTTGAAATCGCTGGGAAGATAGTGGGTTGTATAAATTTTTTGCACATCGATTCCAATGCTGTTGATGGTTTGAGAATTCTTATGAGGACTGATGGTCAAAGCTGAGCCAAAGTAGTCAAAACCCAAGTCCATAGCCACTTGCGCTGTCTTATCCAGTCGGTAGTCAAAGCAAACCTTGCAACGATCGCCTCCTTCAGGCTCTTCCTCCAATCCTCGAACCAGTTTACGATATTCGTTAGGTTCATAAGGAGCTTCTAGGTATTGAACGTTATTGCCAGTTCGCTCATTGAAATCACTGACAAATTTTTGGGTGACGTAAGCCCGCTTATGGTATTCTGCCTTGGGATGGATATTGGAATTAGCAAAATAGATGGTCACATCTGCATACTTGGTCAAATATTCTAGTGTATAGGTACTACAAGGGGCACAGCAAACATGCATGAGAATAGTTGGCCGCTGCTCATTTTTCTCCCATACTTGTACCATTTTCTGCATAACACGGTCATAATTAATCTTCTGATTGGGATTCATCTTGCTCAGAATTTCTTCTACATCAATCATGTTATTCTCCTTTTTCTAGTCTTATTTTATCATATAAGTTAGGAGAGCTCAAATCTATTTAGAAGTGAATATCATAAAAAGAGGGTTAGTCATTCCCTCCTTTTGTGTTTTTTATAAGTTGTTTTCTGTAGAAATCTTACATCATCCCACCCATCATGCTTGGATCCATTGCTGGAGCTGGGGCCACTGGTTCTGGCTTATTGGCTACGACTGCTTCTGTTGTCAAAATCAAGCTGGCTACAGATGCTGCATTTTGAAGAGCTGAACGGCTCACTTTAACTGGGTCGATGATTCCCTCTTCAATCATGTTGACCCACTCGCCAGTTGCTGCGTTAAAGCCTGTACCAAGCTCAGCATTTTTCAAACGATCGATAACGATAGAGCCTTCAAATCCTGCATTGTGGGCAATTTGACGAACAGGTTCTTCCAAGGCACGGAGAACAATATTGCGTCCTGTTGCTTCGTCTCCTGTCAATTCCAAGGCAGCAACAGCTGGAATCACATTGGCAAGAGCTGTTCCACCACCTGCAACAATACCTTCTTCAACAGCTGCACGAGTAGCGTTAAGGGCATCTTCAATGCGGAGTTTCATTTCTTTCAACTCAGTTTCAGTTGCAGCTCCAACCTTGATAACTGCAACACCACCTGACAATTTTGCCAAGCGTTCTTGCAATTTTTCACGGTCAAACTCAGAAGTTGTGGTTTCGATTTGAGACTTGATAACCGCAACACGGTGAGAAATCGCTTCAGGATTTCCAGCACCTTCTACGATAACAGTGCTATCTTTGTCCACGGTTACTCTAGCTGCTTGACCAAGCGCCTCAATCGTAGCATCTTTCAACTCAAGACCAAGGTCTTCAGTGATAACTGTTCCGCCTGTCAAGATGGCAATGTCTTCGAGCATAGCTTTGCGGCGGTCACCAAAACCAGGTGCCTTGACCGCTACCACGTTGAAGGTTCCACGAATCTTGTTCAATACAAGGGTTGGAAGAGCTTCGCCATCCACATCATCCGCAATAATCAAGAGTGGACGACTGCTTTGAAGGATACTCTCGAGGAGTGGCAAGATTTCTTGGATATTTGAAATCTTCTTATCGGTAATCAAAATGTATGGATTTTCGAGGTCAGCCACCATTTTTTCGCTATCTGTCACCATGTACTGTGAAAGATAACCACGGTCAAATTGCATACCTTCCACAACTTCAAGTTCTGTTTCCATACCACGTGACTCTTCGATAGTTATGACACCGTCTTTTCCAACTTTTTCCATGGCTTCAGAGATATATTCGCCAACTTTTTCAGAACGAGAAGAGACGGCGGCAACCTGAGCAATGGCTTCTTTATTAGCAACTGGAATGGCATTGTTTTTCAAGGCTTCAACTGCTGCGGTAACTGCTGTTTCAATCCCACGACGAATGCCGATTGGATTTGCGCCTGCTGTGACGTTCTTAATTCCTTCACGAACGATAGCTTGAGTCAAGACTGTTGCAGTAGTTGTCCCGTCACCAGCAATATCATTGGTTTTTGAAGCTACTTCTGATACCAATTTGGCACCCATATTTTCAAAATGGTCTTCCAACTCGATTTCTTTGGCAATAGTCACACCGTCATTGGTAATCAAAGGTGAACCGAATGTTTTTTCAAGAACGACATTACGACCTTTTGGCCCCAAGGTTACTTTAACAGTGTCTGCAAGGATATCGACACCACGGACCATAGCTGAACGAGCATCAGATGAAAATTTAATTTCTTTTGACATACTTACTTTCTCCTTCTATTCTTCAATGATAGCCAAGATGTTAGCTTCGCCTACGATGATGTACTTTTCATCGCCATCTTTGACGTCGAGACCTGCGTGAGCTTCAACTAAGACACGGTCTCCAGCTTTAACGCTTGGAGCAACCAAGTCACCGTTCAAGGTACGAACACCTTGTCCAGTAGCCACAACTTTGGCTGTTTTGGTTTTTTCTTGGGCTGAGCCTGCAAGGACAAAGCCTCCAACAGTTTGTTCTTTTTCTTCGATTTTCAAGACCACACGGTCTCCTAATGGTTTCAACATCTGATTTCCTCCATAAATAGATAGTATTAGCACTCTTTACACTTGAGTGCTAATTCATAGTTCTATTGTATCACTTGGTCAGAAATAGTCAAGAAAAAAGTCTGACTTTCTCAAGATAAAAAGCCTGAGACCAACTCAGACTTTTTAATGCTTAAAATGGCAATTCTTCCTCTTCCAAGACCAAATCCGCCAAATCTTGGCCTGCATTATTTTCACGCATGGCACGTTGAGCACGACTTTCCAAGAGTTGGAATCCAGTAACAAGTACTTCGGTCACGTAGTTCATCTGGCCATTTTTCTCAAAACGACGGGTACGTAATTCTCCATCCACTGAAATGAGACTACCTTTAGTTGCGTAGCTGGCCAAGCTTTCTGCCAGTCTGCCCCAAAGGACCATATTGACAAAATCAGCTTCACGCTCCCCATTTTGGTCTTTGTAACGACGGTTGACTGCAATAGTTGCTCGCGCTACTGACTTGTCATTGTTAGTTTTGTGCAATTCTGGTGTAGACGTTAAACGTCCAATAAGAATAACTTTATTATACATATTTTCTTCCTCCTACTTATCTATTCGTAGGAAATCAAAAAAAGTTACAGAAATTTGTAACTTTTCGAGGAAATTTTTTACTTTTTATGAACCATGAAACCTGTCGCCTGTTGATTGGCCATGATGGTCATATCTGTAATCTGCACACGACGAGGTTGACTGGTCACATAGACCACTGTGTCTGCGATGTCTGGTGCCTGCAAGGCTTCGATTCCTTGGTAAACGGACGCAGCTCGCTCTTTGTCACCATGAAAACGCACTGTAGAAAAATCTGTTTCGACAATTCCAGGCTGAATGGTCGTCACCTTGATATCCGTTGCGATTGTATCAATTCGCAGACCATCTGAAAAGGTCTTAACCGCTGCCTTGGTCGCTGAGTAAACAGCGGCACCAGCATAGGCGTAGATTCCTGCGGTTGAGCCCATATTGATGATATGTCCTTGATTAGCTTTTACCATTGCTGGCAAGAAACAGCGAGTGACTGCCATCAAACCTTTGACATTGGTATCCAGCATGGTCAACATATCCAGCTCTTCATAATCCTGATAGGGTGCTAAACCTAGAGCCAAGCCTGCATTGTTGACCAGAATATCAATCTGACCTATCGTTTCTAGAATATCAGAGCAGACAGTCTTTACCATGTTCATATCCGTGACATCTAGTGGAAAGGTCCAAATTATTTGATTTGGGAAGGCTTCTGCAAACTCAATTTTTAAGGCTTCAAGTCTGTCTATCCGTCGACCTGTTAGAACGACATTCTCACCCTGCTCCAAATAAGCACGCGCAATCGCTTTACCAATTCCTGATGTCGCTCCTGTAATCACAACATTTTTTGCCATCTTATTTCCTTCTAGCTGGTCTATCAGATACTGACAACTTCCTAAACAGTCCAGTGTTTAGCTGGGTCAAATGGAGTTCCGACAACTTGGTCTTCTGATAATTCAATAATACCACGTTTTTGCGGAGCATTTGGCAAATGCAATTCACGAGGACTACACATCATGCCAAAACTCTTTTCACCACGAAGTTCACCTGGGAAAATGAGATTCCCTTTTGGCATCATAGCTCCAGGAAGAGCTACAATGGTTTTCAACCCAAGACGCGCATTAGGAGCCCCTGCAACGATTTGCACTGTCTTGTCACTTGCAACTGCAACTTGGCAGATGTTGAGGTGGTCACTATCTGGATGAGCTACCATCTCGACAATTTCACCAACAACAAACTTAGGTTCCCTGTCATTGACAATTTCTTCTTTAAAATCTTCCGCCTGCAATTCTTGGTTCAAACGAGCGACTTGCTCATCTGATAAAAAGACTTGACCACGCTCTGCAATTTCAAATAAACTTGAAACTTCGAAAATATTCCAAGCAACTGTTTCTCCATTATCTTTGAGAAAAACACGGGCTACCTTGCCCTTGCGTTCTACATCCAGTTTAGCATCTCCGCTATTTTTCACGATGACCATAAGGACATCACCGACATGTTCTTTATTATATGTAAAAATCATTGTTTCCTTTTTCTCCTATTTCAGTCCTGCTAAAAAGTCGTTAATTTGTTGCTTGCTTTTACGGTCGCGATTGACAAAACGACCGATTTCCTTATCCTTTTCTAGAACAACAAGGCTAGGAATTCCGTAAACATCCCAGAGTTTGGCCAAATCCATATACCGATCTCGATCCACTCGAATAAAGGTGAACTCTGGATTGGTCTCCTCAATTTCTGGTAAGACAGGATAGATATAACGACAATCGCCACACCAGTCCGCCACAAAAAGAAAGACTTTCTTGCCATCTTTTTCTACTAAAGATGCCAATTCTTCTAAACTTGCTGGTTGTATCATAAGACTTCCTCCTCATAGACTAGGTCTTCATTTTCATAGACAAAGGTATAATGACGGCCATCCTCAAAAATGACGCCACCAACCAAGCTCTCTAGACTGCTTTCATAAACTTGAACATAGAGGGTCGCAATTTCCCCCATGTCTGAAAAATAGTCTCGCACAATCGCTGTCAACTCTTCCTGAGTCTTCATGAGCTTACGGTCATCTGCAACTTTTTTCGTAGCAAGGGCAAGGCTCCCAATACCAAGCAGGGCCAGACCTGCCATCCACATTTTTTTAGCTTTCATACCATTCATTTTAACACAAAAAAGGCTTTAGGACAAATGAGGAAACAGAAAAAAAGCAAGTAAAAAGCCTCTTCCTTAAAGGAAAAGGACTTCTTATACTCAATGAAAATCAAAGAGCAAACTAGGAAGCTAGCTGCAGGTTGCTCAAAACACTGTTTTGAGGTTGTAGGTAAGGCGACACTGACGTAGTTTGAAGAGATTTTCGAAGAGTATTATTCTTATTGCCAGGCACCTGAATTGCCAACGTAGTAACCATCAGGGGTGTAGGTATTGCGAAGCATCTTACCTGATGAAGCCAGATAATACCACTTACCATTGTCTTTGATCCAATCATTCGCTTGCATGGCACCAGAAGAACTTACATAATACCATTCTCCCTTGTCATAAACCCAAGCGCTTACTTTCATAGCTCCTGAGCAATTAAAGGTTCAAAAAGCTGTCCAATATCATTCATTTTTTTAAAAACATTTGACACTACATCATCCACGCTGTAGGACATAGATACATCAAACGTAAGAGCCAAAATATCGAAAAATATACAACTTTTAAAGGCAACATTTCATTTTTTAAAGTCTAACAACCATAGAACTGAAATCAGAGCAAGGCATCAATTTCCTACTCTTAGTACGCCTATTTTGATGATTGAAGTGAAGATTTTTTTATTTAACGTAGACAATCCCCAATTTCCCAAAAGCCACATCTCCACGGATAATCAAGGTTTTACTTGTTGGGGCTAGAGAAGTATCTGCCTTGGCTACACCACAGAAAGTTTCCACCTTCAAATCAACTCTCCAATGTTGGGGAACATAGATAACTGCCTTTCCAAAACCAACTTCTACTTTCAGGGTTGCAGTATCTCCTAAAATCTCTGCATTGTCGTAATATATCTTGGCATCGCCAAAACCAACTTCTACTTGATCCTCTACCAATTCTTGATTTTGCTTGTAGAAAGTCCCAGTCCCAAAAGCAACTTCCTTATCTGTAAGAATGTTTTTTTCACCATCATACCACCATTTTTTTCCATTCCAAGTTCTGTTAGAATGAGTGAGTGCGCTGACACCCATTACGATTAAAATACTAGCTAAAATAAGCGAAATAGGAGATAGCTGAATCCAATCATAAAAAAGATTCACTATATTTAATGCTGTTAATGCTAAAAAAGTGGCACTTGTCCAATGATGCCTAAGGGAAGATTCTATTGCCTTATACAATAGAAAAGCGATAAAGACAAAAGGAGAATACTTAGTCTCCAAAGATGGAACACCATAATGTCCCTGTAATAAAATCCATGCTGCCAATACTAGCAACACAATACCAAATGCTTTCTTTTTCATGTTCTTACCTCATGTTTCTTAGATTTTCTTTTAGGAGGGATTGGTAATGCCGTGACACATGAACCTCCTTATGAGTCTGATAAAAGGAAATGGTGCCCGTTCCTGAAAAGGACTTGTCCACCGAATAGATTTGCTGAATATTAGCGATAGTTGACTTGGATACCCGACTAAAATAACGAGGAAGGATAGCCTCTAACTCATAGAGTTTAAGCCGAACCTCGTAGGCATTTTTCTGGGTATGGGCGTAAATCTTGCTACCTTCCGTCTCAAAGAAGAGAATTTCCGATAAATCCAGATAATATTCACCCGTCCCCTTGTAAAAAATCAACCTAGGAGACTTGGATTCTTGCAAGAGGCGCTGTAAATCCGCAATCTCATCTGTCAAAGCCGCTGCCTTGATGACAATTTCAGTTTCCTCTAAATTGCTGTCAATTTCGATTCGTAACTTCATTCCATCTCCTTTCTGACTCTACTATATCAAAGGAAAAATAAGAAAACAAGGGCAAAAAAGCAAGTGGTTACTTTAGGCACGTAAGTGGTTCTAGGACCGCCTTATACTCTTCGAAAATCAAATTCAAACCACGTCAGCGTCGCCTTACCGTACTCAAGTACAGCTTGCGGCTAGCTTCCTAGTTTGCTCTTTGATTTTCATTGAGTATTAACTTACAGGTCAACATAGAAAGAAAAGCACACCCCACACAAGACCACAAATATAACCAACTACTACATCCTTGGGAAAATGCACGCCACCTAGTACTCTTACTAGACCGAGGAGGGCTGACAAGACCAACAAGGTAACCCCTACAGATAAACTAGCATGTAAGCAAGCCATGGAGATAATGGTTGCTGAAAAGACATGACGACTGGGCATTGACTGACCAGGACTATCTCTGTCAAGCAAGGGTTTAATATCCCATTCCTCATAAGGCCTAAGGGCATTGATTTTCTTACGAAGAAAGGACAAAATCACAAAACCTGATGCAGGGATAAACAAATAGATTCCGACCTGTTTCCCAAGTCCTTCTTGGAGATAGGTAGTTGCTAACAAGGTTAGATAAACTATAGGTATAACTACTGTCATAAACCGATTGAAAGTTCTTAACAAACTAAAAAGGAATGGTTTACTTTTAATGTTACCAGCCATGTGGTCATACCATTCTTGATAATTTTTCATATATTTTCTCATCACTTACTCAAATTTTGCTTACAGGGAAGCACTTTTCTTCTAGTATAGTGCAGAAAAAGAAGGCCGTCAAGCCTTCTTTCGATTTATTCTTCTGCTTCGTCTTCTGTAAATTGACTGTTGTAGAGGTCAGCGTAGAAACCAGCTTGCGCCATCAGCTCATCATGATTTCCTTGCTCGATGATATTTCCATCTTTCATGACGAGAATCAAATCAGCATTTCGGATGGTAGACAAGCGGTGGGCGATGACAAAGGAAGTTCTTCCCTCCATCAAACGATCCATGGCTTTCTGAATCAATTCCTCCGTCCGTGTATCAACAGAAGAGGTCGCCTCATCTAAAATCAAGAGCGGTGCATCTTTCAACAAAGCACGAGCGATAGTCAAGAGTTGTTTTTGCCCGACAGACAAGGTCACCGTGTCATCCAAGACTGTATCGTAACCATCTGGTAGGGTCATAATAAAGTGGTGAATCCCTACAGCCTTGCTAGCTTCAATCACGCGCTCATCACTAATCCCCTTTTGGTTATAGATGAGATTATCTCGGATAGTGCCTTCAAAGAGCCATGTATCCTGCAAGACCATTGAAAAGGCTTCGTGTACTTCCGAACGCTTCATCTCCTTGGTATCCACGCCATCGATGCGGATACTTCCCTTATCAATCTCATAAAACTTCATCAAAAGATTGACAATGGTTGTCTTACCAGCTCCAGTCGGTCCGACAATGGCAACCTTTTGCCCTGCATGAGCGGTCGCAGAAAAGTCATGGATGATAGTTCTCTCTGGTGTGTAACCAAAGGAAACTCGATCAAAGACCACTTGACCTTTCATATCGCTCAATTGTCTTTCTTTATGGGATTCGTCTCCCATTTCCTCTTCAGCTAGAAATTCGAAGACACGTCCCATGGCTGCACTAGCCTGCTGCAAACTAGTAATCCCTTGGGCAATTTGTGAAAGGGGCTGAGAAAAGATACGAACGTAGGCCATAAAGGCAACGATAATCCCGATACTGATGTGTCCATTTAAGGCCAAGGCTGCACCAACGATAATCACCAAGGCATAGCTAAAGTTCCCAATAAACATCATAATCGGCATCATAATCCCTGAAATAAACTGAGATTTCCAGATACTATCATACAGACGATGATTTAATATTGCAAATTCTTCTTTCGTGCTCTCGATAGCATTGTAACTGGTCACCACATTATGGCCAGAGTACATTTCCTCCACATAACCATTGACAGCTGCCAAATCTTGTTGCTGACTCTTAAAGAAGCCCTGGGATTTGCCCATAAAGACGGATACAAATGCAAATCCAACAAGGGTTGAAACAACCGTCACCAAGGCTAAAATCCAGTTCATCCCAAACATGGTTACCAAGACTGCTAAGACCAGTAAACTAGATGAAAGAACTGTTCCCAGACTTTGATTGAGGGACTGGGCTGCAGTGTCAACGTCATTGGTTACACGAGACAAGGTATCCCCCTGAGAATGTCCATCAAAATATCCCAATGGTAGGCGATTAATTTTCTCTGCAATCGCTCTTCTCAAACGCTCTGAAAAACGTTGAATGGCTGTTGTAAACAGAAAGGCCTGTAAATAATTTGATAGAAGTCCGATCACATAAATCACGGCCAAAAAACCACCAATAGCTGCAACCGCCGCGACATCCACACTTGTTTCCAGACCACTGGCAATAATATTAGTCATTTCCTTGATGCGAGTCGGCCCATAAACAGTAATGATATTGGATACGATTGTTGCTAGAAAGGCTATCAGAAGGGCAAACTGGAGGCCTGCAAGATAGGGTTTACTCTGTTTCCAAAGAGACATTTTCTTATTTTCCATGTTCCAATTCCTCCTTCGATAGTTGTGAATAGGCAATTTCTTGGTAAACTTCGTTATTAGCTAGAAGTTCCTTGTGGGTGCCTTGTCCCACGACTTTTCCTTGATCCAAGACCAAAATCAAATCAGCATCCATAATCGTTGAAATACGCTGTGCGACGATAAGCTTGGTCATAGACTTGGTTTTCTCTGCTAGCTCTTGGCGTAGGACACGGTCTGTCTTGTAGTCCAAGGCTGAGAAGGAGTCATCAAAGATGAGGATTTCTGGCTTCCGAGCCAAGGCACGCGCAATTGCCAGACGTTGTCTTTGACCACCTGAGAAGTTGGTTCCTCCTTGGGCCACTTCTGACTCTAAGCCCGCTTCCTTGTCTTTGATAAAGTTCTTAGACTGGGCCAATTCCAAGGCTTGCCACATAGCTTGTTCACTAAGCGGTGTTTCTTGGCTGCGTCCAAAGTCTAGATTAGCCTTGACATCGCCTGAAAAGAGAACCGCTTTCTGAGGAATATAACCAACCTTGTTGCGCAAATCTTCTAAGGCATAGTCTTGAACATTGACACCGTCCACCAGAATCTCTCCTGCTGATACGTCGTAGAATCGTGGAATCAGATTAACTAGAGTTGATTTACCAGAACCTGTTGACCCAATAAAGGCCACTGTTTGACCAGCGTCTGCTTTAAAGCTAACATGCTCGATAACTGCCTCTGAATTTGCCGCATAGCGGAAGGTCACATCCTTAAATTCGACCTGACCTTTGAGGTTTTCATCAGCCAGCTGCACTTGAGCAGGGTTTTTGATAGAAGAATGCAAATCTAAAACTTGGTTGATCCTCTTAGCAGAGACCATAGTTCGGGGAAGAACGATGAAGAGTGCTCCCATGAGAAGGAAGCCCATGACAACCTGCATAGCATAAGACATGAAAACAATCATGTCACTAAAGAGAGGCAGACGCGCTATCGGAGCAGCGTCGTTAATCACATAGGCCCCAATCCAGTAAATCGCCACACTCAAACCACTTGAAATCCCCATCATGATAGGGTTCAAAATAGCCATAAGACGGTTGACAAACAAATTCAAGCGTGTCAATTCATCATTTGCTGATGCAAATTTTGCATTTTGGTATTCTTCAGCATTGTAGGCACGAACGACACGAATACCTGTTAAACTCTCACGAGTGATACTGTTCAGCTTATCTGTTAGCCCCTGAATCAAGGACTGTTTTGGAAAGGCTAGCGTCATCAAAACAGTCGTCATCAGGACGTTGACAATCACTGCTACAAGTACGGCCCAGAGCCAGTATTCCGAATGGCCTAAAATCTTCCCGATAGCCCAGATAGCCATAATTGGACCACGCGTAACCACTTGCAAGCCCATGGTAATCAACATCTGAACTTGAGTAATATCATTGGTGGTACGAGTTAAAAGACTGGGAATAGAGAATTTCTTAATCTCCGTCTGCGAGTAATCCAAAACTCGGTTAAAAATATCACTTCTCAGCCTACTAGTATAAGAAGCCGCCACTCGGGATGCAAAAAATCCAACTGCAACTACGGACAAGAAGGCAAGAAAGGACATTCCCACCATCATGCTTGCCGGCTGCCACAACTCATCTAAATTAGTTCCTTGACTACCTAGCAAATCCGTAATTTTCGAGATATAGGTCGGCACTTCCAACTCTAGATAGACCGAAAAGCAAGTAAAGAGAATGGCTAGTAAAATCATCCCCCATTCTTTTCTACTAATTCGTTTGGCTAATTTCTTCATTCTCTCCTCCTATTCCCTTGATATTTGCCTGTAGTTGACCGAGAACTTTCTCAAAAATCAGTAATTCATCTTCATCAATGTCTTCCATCAACTGCTTGTCTATCCGTTCAAAAAAAGCCTTAACCTCTTGCATCTGAGAACGTGCTTTGTCCGTCAAACGAACAAATTTTGCCCGCTTATCGCTAGGACTCGCCTCCAATTCCACCAAACCATTTTGCACCATACGCTTAACCAAATTACTAGCAACAGACTTGGTAATATTGAGTTCCTGCTCGATATCTTTAATCAAGACCAAGTCTTGGTTTTTCTCACGATTATCCAAAAAACGCACAACCTGACCTTGAGGCCCACCCATAAATTCAATACCACAACGTTTGGCTTCCTTTTGCACCATCAGGTGAATCTGATGACCAAAACGCTTAAAGACTAACATCGGTTTATCCATACTAACTCCTTTCTAACCATTGCATTTAGTTCTCCTAGGAACTAAATAAGTTTTCATGAGAACTATTTTACCACTTTGAAAAGAGATGTCAAGAAAAAGTTTCCTAGAGAACTATTTTCTTGATCCAAAAAATCCCAAGTGATTTTTTCACTTAGGATCATGTTCTCTAGGTTAAATTAGAACCCATCTACGTTTGTGTAGATTTTTTGTACGTCTTCGTCGTCTTCAAGAACGCTGTAAAGTTTTTCAAAGGTTTCAAGGTCGTCGCCTGACAATTCCACTTCTGACTGAGGAATCATTTCCAATTCAGTCACTTGGAATTCTTGGATACCTGACTCACGAAGGGCAACGATAGCCTTGTGAAGGTCAGTTGGCGCTGTGTAAACTGTGATTGTACCTTCTTCTGCTTCTACATCATCCACATCCACATCCGCTTCGAGCAATTGCTCAAAGACTGCATCGGCATCTTCACCTGCAAATACGATAACACCCTTGTTGTCGAAGAGGTATGAAACCGAACCTGAAGCACCCATGTTTCCGCCGTTTTTACCAAAAGCTGCACGGACATTGGCCGCTGTACGGTTGACATTTGAAGTCAAAGTATCAACAATCAGCATAGAACCATTTGGTCCAAAACCTTCGTAACGTCCTTCTGTAAAGGTTTCGTCTGTGTTTCCTTTTGCTTTATCAATCGCTTTATCGATAACGTGTTTTGGCACTTGGGCTTGTTTAGCACGGTCGATAACGAATTTCAAGGCTGAGTTTGATTCTGGATCTGGATCACCTTTTTTAGCTGCTACATAGATTTCTACACCAAATTTTGCATATACTTTAGAGTTAGCTCCATCTTTAGCCGTTTTCTTGGCTACGATATTGGCCCATTTACGTCCCATTAGGAATCTCCTTTTTTCACATTTTAATCTTTCTTATTATAACACAAGTTTTTTCGATTTTCACTAGAGGAAATAGATTTTATTCAGTAAATCAAGCTAGGATGACACTTTTGTTGCCAAGATGGTCTTGCCTTTCTATCCTTATCAACATTCAAAAAACAAACTAGATCATTATCTGAAAATAGAAAGTTTCAGCCAAGTTTGACAAAGTCCGCTCAAGCTACTGTTTTGAGGTTGTAGATATAACCGATAAAAACCATTATACTGCACCTTTTGTTGACAGTCTACTCCAGACGTATCATAGTTCAAGTAAATACTTTGAAATTCAACAGTTCTTATAGGCGCTATTGCATTCTAAGAAATCAATAGAAGAGTTTCTAAACAAAACCATAATTTATGTGTTCCTGAAACAGAAATTTATGCTCTTTTTGATTTTACATAATACTGAAGTTAGACTAGTACACTGGCACTTCTAAAACAAGCAAAAGGTAGCTAATCCCCTGTATAGCAAGGAGTTTCACTACCCTTTTTACTTTTTTACACATCCTATTTGATAGACTCATTTTAATATCACGAGCCTAGTCCAAAGGAAAATCGCTAGGCAAGAGATAAACTTTCAGATATTCGCAGAGAGATAATCGCCTCTTTTTGTCGCAAACATTCTTCCTTCCTAGTCATTTTCTATCTTATCCTCTACCTGAGGATAAAGAGTCGTTCCCCAAATAGAAATCGTCCGCTTACGCACTAGGGGCAAATCAGTTTTTTCATAAACCGTACGCCACCATTCCCAGGCAAGCCCAGTACACTCTCTAATTTTGACAGAGAGATTGCGAACATTCCCTTTTAAAGGAATACTAGTGGTAAAATGAGCCGTCAAATCCTGGCCATTTCTGTCCCAAGCCTTAGGAGTCAAAACTTCTTTACCTTGATAATCATAGGATAATTCATCCCAAGTAATGTAATATTGAGCAACATAGGCACCACTATGATCCAAGAGTAAATCTCCGTTTCTGTAAGCTGTCACCTTAGTCTCAACATAGTCCGTACTGTTTTGAAAGGTCGCAACTACATTGTCCCGTAAAAAAGAAGTTGTATAGGAAATCGGCAAACCTGGATGATCGGCTGTAAAGCGACTGCCTTCTTGAATCAAGTCCTCTACCATATCCACCTTGCCTGTTACAACTCGGGCACCCGAACTTGGGTCGCCCCCTAAAATAACCGCCTTCACTTCTGTATTGTCCAAAATCTGCTTCCACTCTGTCTGAGGAGCTACCTTGACTCCTTTTATCAAAGCTTCAAAAGCAGCCTCTACTTCATCACTCTTACTCGTGGTTTCCAACTTGAGATAAACCTGGCGCCCATAAGCAACACTCGAAATATAGACCAAAGGACGATCAGCAGAAATTCCTCTCTGCCTCAAATCCTCTACCGTTACAGTATCTTGAAACACATCTCCTGGATTTTTAACAGCATCTACGCTGACTGTATAATAAATCTGCTTAAAATTAACAATCTGAATCTGCTTTTCACCCGAATGGACAGAGTTAAAATCAATATCAAGAGAATTCCCTGTCTTTTCAAAGTCAGAACCAAACTTGACCTTGAGTTGTTCCATGCTGTGAGCCGTGATTTTTTCATACTGCATTCTAGCTGGGACATTATTGACCTGACCATAATCTTGATGCCACTTGGCCAACAAATCATTTACCGCTCCGCGAACACTTGAATTGCTGGGGTCTTCTACTTGGAGAAAGCTATCACTACTTGCCAAACCAGGCAAATCAATACTATAAGTCATCGGAGCACGATCGACCGCAAGAAGAGTGGGATTATCCTCTAACAAGGTCTCATCCACTACGAGAAGCGCTCCAGGATAGAGGCGACTATCGTTGGTAGCCGTCACGGAAATATCACTTGTATTTGTCGACAGGCTCCGCTTCTTTCTTTCGATAACAACAAACTCATCGGGTAGCTGATTCCCCTCTTTGATGAAACGATTTTCAATACTTTCTCCCTGATGGGTCAAGAGTTTCTTTTTATCGTAATCCATAGCTAGTATAAAGTCATTTACTGCTTTATTTGTCATCTTCTACCTCCTAATAAGTTCCTGGATTGAGTTGCATAAACTCAGACTTGTTCAGCGAAATCAGCCGTGGTTGGACTAAGTGATCCAAAACTTCCTCGTATAATTCTTCTGAGACATTACGTCGCCGTCTGGCTAGATAAGAAGTCGGAATGACCGTATTATCCAACATAAATACCTTATCTAAGTCAATCAAAGTTGGTCTTGTAAAAGGATTACGAGCTAGATCCGGCTCTTCTATCATAAAGTTCTTGACCAAACGTCTGGTCAAGAGAGCTGGTTTGAAGGTCTGATTTTTAACCAACTCTTTGTTTTTAGTCGTGCTGTTGTCAATACAAATATACATATGATTCTTCACAGCCAAATCGCTACTAATAGTCGGAAAAGGCAAATAAAGAGCTACAACATCTCCTCTCTTAATCAAGCAAGAGTACCCCCTTTTCTCCTAATGTAACATAGACAGGATTGACCAAGTCTTCTGATTGACTCAGAATTTCCAAAGTTTGAGTTTGGCGCGCTGTCAATTTAGTAGCATCTTGTCTCTTCAATACAAAATGCTTGTCGCCAATTACCTTGACACTATAATCCTTCTCCAAAGCTGACTGGTAAATCCACATCAGATATTGTCTGTCCTGAGAACTCAAGAGAGAAGGATGTTCAAGCCTCCCGACAGCCTGATAAAAATCAAAAACAGGAGCCAACTCCTGCCAATCTGGCTGGCTAGTTGTCAAGGCTAGAAAAAGGGCTTTGCGAGCTGATACTTCTTGGTTAGCTTTGAGAGTCCCTTTCCCCTCCAAGTTTTTTAGAAAGTGGGAAACTCCAGAAAGCAAATCTTTCTCTAACTGCGAGAAATAAAAACCTTGCCTTCCCAGACATAAGTCTCTCAAGTCGCTTTCTCTAGCAAATAAGAGTTCAAACAGTTGATAGTAAAAGAAAAATATCTGGCACTGAGTCGCGCTCATCTTTTCCTTATCGGCTTCTTTTTTTAACCAGAGCAAGGGCAATAGGTAGCTGGATTGATACATTTCCTCCACCTCCTACTCTTTTTTCTCTGGAGCATCTGCACTAGCTGCCACTTCTTTTGACTGGATACTTTCCCACTGGTTGATTTCCTCTGAGATAAGACCTTCGCATGTCTTGACAAATAGGGCAAAAGCCTTGGTTTTTCCTGCATATTTCTCTGTTTGACATTGATAGAGGAATTTTTCCCTTTCCAGGAGTTGCGCAGTCTTTTGGTAAGAAATCCAGTGTTCCTTGGCATTATACAAATTGAGAATCCCCTCACACAGCAAGCCGAGACTGGATAAGGCAACCGAAATCAAACGGTAGCGATCACCTGGCATAGGAATAGCACAAAAGACAGCTATGAGGAAACCTGCCACGATTTCTGTTATTTTTAATACCTTATAGCGTCTACGATGTTGAACGCTTTTCTTTAAAAAATGAGCTATCTGTACGTCCAATCGATCTGTCAGGTATATTTCTTCTGGCGTCATATTCGTAATCCCTTTCATTTACTTTGATAATCATAGTATAACATATTTGAATATCAAAGTATAGTAAAAACTGAACTATAACTTATTATAAAATCCAAATATGAAATGTTTGTGAAATAAGGGAAAAATATCACAAAAAGGATGGAACAAAAAGTTTCAAAATGATAAAAACGCATAATACCTTGCCTTAAAAAGCTTGATATTATGCGTTTTATCAGAGAAAGATTTTCTGAACGTTCACCTCAAATTGAGTTTTTCCAACATTCTTTCAATCACTATTCTAGCTAGTTTCCGACTAGTCTAAGCTTGACTTATCTTAGCTGAGCAAGAATAGCTTTGAGTTTCTCAATCAACTCATCTTCTGTGTGGTCAGACTCTTTCTCATTAGCTAGGAAAGCAACTGCTTGAGCGAGAGCTTCTCGTGCTTGGTCGAGGACTTTGACATCTACATTTGTAAGGTCGCTTTCTTGCAGAACCTTAGTCAATTCCTTGGTCAATTTCTTGAGTTCTGACTCTTTCTTACGACGAGCGATGAGGAAGAGAAGGAGACCAAGAAGGGCGAGGAGGCTCGCAATCATCGTACCGTATGGAAGATGACCTTGCTCTTTACTTGTTTCTTGCATTTCTTCTTCATCCTTAGTCGCTTGCTTGCCTTTCAAGGATTCGAGGGCTTCTTTGACCTTAGCAGTCATCTCTCTCAATCCTGCCTCTGTCAAGTCAGCATTTCTAAGGGCTTCTTGACCCTCTCCGAGAATGATCTTAGCAGCGTCGATGACAGATTGATCAATACCATCCAAGTCTTTCAAACGAGTTTCCAAGTCTTGAATCAAATCTCTTAAGACTGATTTATTAACCTGTTTCTCTTGACTTGATTGACTACCACCAGCAAAGGTTACACTTCTTCGGCTACGGGTTGGTGGTGTCACACTGGTGTTAGTGTTGCCACCATTGTTGGTATTACCACCATTGTTAGTGTTGC
>NZ_VMLZ01000017.1:0-423 GCF_013276955.1 Streptococcus sp. 1453 | reverse complement strand
GTGTCCCCACCGTTATTAGTGCTGCCACCGGTGTTAGTGTTGCCACTGGTGTTAGTGTTGCCACCGGTGTTGGTGTTGCCACCGGTGTTGGTGTTGCCACCGTTATTAGTGTTGCCACCGTTATTAGTGTTACCACCATTGTTAGTGTTACCACCGGTGTTGGTGTTACCACCATTGTTAGTGTTGCCACCATTGTTGGTATTACCACCATTGTTAGTGTTGCCACCATTGTTAGTGTTGCCACCATTGTTAGTGCCCCCACCGTTATTAGTGTTGCCACCATTGTTGGTGTTACCACCATTGTTAGTGTTGCCACCGGTGTTAGTGTTGCCACCATTGTTAGTGTTGCCACCATTGTTAGTGTCCCCACCGTTATTAGTGTTGCCACCATTGTTGGTATTACCACCATTGTTAGTGTCCCCA
>NZ_VMLZ01000016.1:0-13741 GCF_013276955.1 Streptococcus sp. 1453 | reverse complement strand
TTTTAATTCCAAGAATGCCATTATTGTGACGTTCTTACAATAGTGCCTCAAACTCCGCTACTGACATACCCAATTGTTCACTCGCGAATTCGGAAGTTAAAACATGTTGGCGTACTAAATCTAGAAAGGTAAAGATTTTCCCACGCTCCAGTCCCTGTTCAACGCCTTCTGCTCGTCCTTGTTCAAGACCTCGCTCTAAACCTTTTTCGATTCCTTCCGCCCTAGCTGTTTCCAAGGCATAGTCATGGGCCAATAATGCTTGTTCTTCTCGCATACGTAGTTGACTAAACATTTTCCTGTCCTCCTCAGACCAGCTCTTGTAGTCCAGCAGTTGGTCTGCTTGGCTGATGGCTCGCTCGGGGTGCTGGGTAAAGGGTTTGTTCCCAAAAAACTCCAACCATGGTTTACGAACCTCGTCTTTGCTGGTTTCTCTGTATTTTTAGGTCTTATTTATGATGGTCTTTCAATAGCTCCTCAAACTCATCGACAGTCATGCCCAGCTGTTGACTGGCAACTTCAGAAGTCAAAAGACCTTGGAGAACGAGATTTACTAGACCTACTTTTAATCCCTCTTCAATGCCTTCCGCTCGTCCTCGTTCGAGTCCTTGTTCAATCCCCTCAGCTCGACCACGCTCAAGACCTTGCTCTAAACCTTTTTCGATTCCTTGTTCAACCCCCTCCGCTCTAGCTGTTTCCAAGGCATAATCATGTGCTAACAAGGCTTGTTCTTCGCGCATACGTAATTGACTAAACATTTTCCTGTCCTCCTCGGACCAGCTCTTGTAGTCCAGCAGTTGGTCTGCTTGGCTGATAGCTCGCTCAGGTTCTTGGGTAAAGGGTTTATTCCCGAAAAACTCCAACCACGGCTTGCGAACCTCGTCTTTGCTGGTTTCTCTATATTTTTTTAGTTCCAAGAAAGCCATCTTAACCAGATGGTTTTTTTGTCCATTGTTTGTGATGGTTAAGACCTCACCTGTCGTGTCCTCTCGCATACTGAAACTGTGGAAAGCTTGATCATCTGAGAAGTAATTACTATCTACAATAGCGATAGCGTATACTGGTGCGATGTGTTTGTAGCTTTGGTGAGTATCTCTTTCACGTTGACGAATTTTTTCTAGGTTTTGATTGACCTGACTGCACAAGTAAGCCCACAGGCGATTGATGAAAAAATTCTGATGATGTACCTGTATTTCGATAATAACTTGAGTTCCATTATCTAACTCCGCTAAAACATCTATACTGGTATAGAAATCCTGCGCCGAGTAGGGCATGGAAGGCAAGACGTGAATATTGCTACCCTCCAAAATGGTTACATTTTTTGCTGGCAAGTCCAGCATATCGCGAATAAACTGACAAGTAATTTCTGGATTGCTAAAAATCTTCTTAGCAACCAAGTCATTGGTCGGGCTGATGCCCGGATGACGTAATGTCATACTTTCTCTCCTTTCATTATAGCACATTTTTAAATCTAGGTTTACTAGATTTGATGCTTCTATCTATTTATTCGGAAAAGAGACGAAAAAAAATAAAAGTTATTAAAACTATTGTTTATCCTTAATTTTATCTGTACTAAAAGAGGGTTTGACACCTAATTTTTAAAATTAAAACACCCTGAATCCAGATACGGTTTGAATCAGCTTAACTTGTTCTTGATATTCTTGTTCGAGTTTCCGAATCATGGTTTCTAAGTCTTCTTTGCAGATGGCAAGAACATCATAGTGCTCCTTGATGATTCTGATTTTCTCACCTTGTTCAGCTATTACATCGTCCGCTATAGCGATTCCCAAATCTCGCATCTTATCCTTCATTCATCTTGGTAATCAACTTCTTAATGTTTGGTTTCTCATCTGGATTCTCAAAGATTCTCTGAATAATAACTTGAGTAAAAAATCATTCCTTAGTTCAACCGATCCACAATATATCTTTCCAATTGCTTGGCAAACCAATCTTACTAGATAATATGATATTTGACTTTTCCATCAACTGTTCCTCTAAAGTCGTCAAAAAATCGTTCCAATCTTGAACAAAAGAATGTGAATGATGTTGTATAAGATTTTTCATAGCTAAAAGATAAGCAAATAAATCGTTATTATGCGTCTTTTTCTTTTTAGTCTCTGCATTCTTGTTTATTTGACGCAAATCAGCTGAAAAGAAACTTGGACTTGCTATTGTAAAATTTTGACCATATAGTCTTAAATGATGTGCTGTCCTATTTCTCATATGCCATGTAGCTGAAACCCAGCCAAATAATTTACTCTGGATTTCTTCTCCATGAATTTTAGAATTTACCATACCAGTTGATAAAAATGTAGTATCTATCCAATACTCCCGGTACTCTTTTTTCAGTGCACTTATAAAACGAGTTGTTTCCCCAAAAGTCATCTCTTGAAAAAGAACCCAAATTGGGAATTTAGAACCTTTATTTTTGATATGATGCTGTATTGAAAGACTTTGATTCTCTGATAAATGTTTTTCTATAATTGAAATAAATTCGTTATATAATTCAGAGTTTTCATAAATAGTTTCATCCAAGTAACACTCACCTTTTTGATATTTTCCATTATATTGCTGGCAAAGCGATTCAATAAAAGTTGATTTTATAAACTGCTCTAATCTACCAGAAAATATAAACAGAAACTGTGACAACCAGTTATTAAATTCATACAATGAAATCGCTGCTTGAAATTTTCCTTTATGAAGATTATCTGGAACCTGTTTAATAAAAGCAGAAAACGAATAGTAATTATGGCAACGTAAAAAATTTTTGGAATCTAGTTCCTCTTCAGGTGACATATCTAGCTTATCTGAAAGATAACTTACCAAATCTTCAAGAGGTAAAAATGCTTTCATTTCTCTCTTTAAATCTCTTGACAAAGAAATACTATTATCAGTTGTGTACATCATTAACCTTCTAAATTTATAAAAAAATGACTCCAGTTGCTATGAAACAGGGAGCAAAAGGAGTGCTTGTATCTAAATACTATACTATTCTATAAAAAAAGTCAAGTCAACTTGATATTTTTTCAATTTGTGTCTAATTGTTCACTCGTAAATTCGGAAGGCAAAGCATGTTGTCATACTAAATCAATAAAGGCAAAGATTTATCCTTCAACTTTCCCGCGCTCTAGTCCTTGTTCGATACCTTCCACCCTAGCAGTTTCCAAGGCATAGTCCTGTGCTAACAAGGCCTGTTCTTCTCGCATACGTAGTTGGCTAAACATCTTCCTGTCCTCCTCGGACCAGCTCTGATAGTCCAGCAGTTGGTCTGCTTGGCTGATGGCTCGCTCGGGTTGCTGAGTAAAGGGTTTATTCCCAAAAAACTCCAACCAGGGCTTGCGAACCTCGTCTTTGCTGGTTTCTCTATATTTTTTTAATTCCAAGAATGCCATCTTGACTAGATGGTTTTCTTGTCCATTGTTTGTGATGGTTAAGACCTCACCTGTCGTGTCCTCTCGCATACTGAAACTGTGGAAAGCCAAATCATCTGAGAAGTAATTGCTATCCACAATAGCAATGGCATAGACTGGTGCGATATGTTTGTAGCTCTGGTGGGTATCACCTTCACGTTGGAGAATTTTTTCAAGATTTTGATTGACCTGACTGCACAGATAAGCCCACAGACGATTGATGAAAAAATTCTGATGATGAACTTGAATCTCAATGATAACCTGTGTCCCATTGTCCAACTCAGCCAAAACATCTATACTTGTATAGAAGTCCTGCGCCGAGTACGGAATGGAAGGCAAGACATGAATATTGCTCCCCTCCAAAATGGTTACATTTTTTGCTGGTAAATCCAGCATATCGCGAATAAATTGACAAGTGATTTCTGGATTGCTAAAGATTTTCTTAGCAACCAAATCGTTAGTCGGGCTGATGCCCGGATGTCTTAGAATCATCCTTTTCCTCCTTTTATTATACCACAGTTTTAAATCTAGGTTTACTAGATTCACTGCTACTATCTATTTATTCGGAAAAAAGACGAAAAAACCTGAGAATTATCTCAGGCTTGGTCATTAAATTTTTTTCTCAATACCGAAAAGTGGAGAAAGTGGTCGTTTTTCATGAATACGTACGATAGCATCCCCTAGGAGATGAGCGATTGAAATCTGCTCAATCTTATCAATCAAACGCTCTTCTGGCAGATAGATGGTATCCAAAACAACCAATTTCTTGATAGCTGAATTTTGGATATTGTCCATAGCCGGACCAGAAAGAACTGGGTGCGTACAGCTCGCATAGACTTCAACAGCACCAGCTTCTGCAAGGGCATCTGCCGCGTGACAAATCGTTCCAGCTGTATCAATCATATCATCAATCAAGATACAAGTCTTGCCTTCGACCTTACCGATGATGTTCATGACTTCACTAGTATTCATCTTATCAACACTACGACGTTTGTCAATGATAGCAATAGATGTTTTCAAAAATTCTGCCAACTTACGAGCACGAGTTACCCCTCCATGGTCTGGGCTGACAACCACATAGTCCGAACCAACCATACCGCGACGCTCAAAATAATCCGCAATCAGAGGAGCACCCATCAAATGATCCACAGGAATATCAAAGAATCCTTGAATCTGCGCAGCATGCAAGTCGATTGTCAACAAACGATCCACTCCAGCTACTTCAAGCATATTTGCAACAAGTTTTGAAGTGATTGGCTCACGCGCTCTCGCCTTTCTATCCTGACGTGCATACCCATAGTAAGGCATGACAACATTGATAGATTCTGCACTCGCACGCTTCAAAGCATCTACCATAATCAAAATTTCAAGCAGATTGTCATTTACGGGCGAGCTAGTTGATTGTAGGATAAAGACGTGTTTCCCACGGATTGATTCTTCGATGTTGACCTGAATCTCTCCATCTGAAAATTGGCGAACACTTGATTTCCCCAACTCTATCCCAATCTCCTGCGCCACACGTTCTGCCAATTCTTTATTAGAAGAAAGGGCAAACAGCTTTAAATCAGAAAAAGACATGATTTCCTCCGGTATATATGTATCGCTTGTGCTTTTCACAAGATTTTCCATCTACCATTGTAGCGCTTTTTACACTATTTTTCAATCAAAAATAAAAGAAGGGCACCATATTTGTACCCTTGCATCATTCTTTTGAAAAACATTCTAGTTCATCAACTCATTGTGCTTCTCAACAAAGCAATAAGCCTGATAAAAACCATAAAGAGTAATAGCCGTAACCACTGGAATCGCTAAAGGCAACTCTGTCTCCAACTCCACAAAAGGAGAGTTAAACAAGAAATGAGTTCCCAAGGCTAAACCTAGGAAAAGAAACCCCTGTTTCTTGCCAACCTTCTGCCCTTTATAGGCTCTGTAAAGCAAGTAAACACCTACTACAGCCAGACCTGAAAAAGTCCAGTGAGAGGCAATTCCTGAGATGATACGCTCTAAAATCCTCGAAATAGTAAAGTCAAAGCCCTCTGGCAAATCTGTACGAATATAGCTAATATCCTCAATCATTTGGAATCCCAAACCAGAAGCAATCCCTAGTAAGAACAAAGATTTTAATTTTCGCACAGGAATCAAAGCCAAAACAAAAATAAGTGGCAGTAATTTCAGCGGTTCTTCTACCAAAGGAGCCACAATAGCACTTTCAAAAGCATTTAAAAATGCACTATCTGGGAAAAGAACACCCAGTAAATCATGGATATAGGTATTCGCAAAGCTAGACAACCAACCTGAAAGGAACATCCCACCCAATAAAGACAAAATCAAGGCGTTCTTTGGCAATTCCCATTTTTTCCCAATACGGAAAAGGAAATAAAGAGCCGGAATCATGTAAAAGAGAGCTAGAAAGATAGAAACTCCCATTAGTCCATATTCCGCACCTGACATCGAACCATCAGTATAGTAGATGGTTTCATACTGTACACCAATACAGAGCAATAAAATAAAAATAAATAAAATACTGTTTTTCTTCATACACTTTCTTTCTAAATAAAGTATTTACAATTCTACAACTGTCATACTTCCTGTATCTACATCGTAAATGGCACCAGAGATAATGACATCGTCTGGTATTAGGGGAGATTCGATAAGCAGTTGCATATCCTCTCGCACACTCTCCTCTATATCTTGGAAGGGCAAAAAGTCCTGATCTGACACATCGACACCTAGTTCCTCTTTCAGATACTCCTGAAAAGGACCATTTTCAAAAGTCTGGGCACCACAGTCTGTATGGTGCAGCACCACAATCTCTCTTGTCCCCATTTGTTGTTGGGAAATAACTAGCGAACGAATCATGTCCTCGGTCACTCGACCACCTGCATTCCGCAAGATATGAGCATCCCCAAGTGCCAAGCCCAGAGCTTGCGCAACGTGCAGACGTGAGTCCATACAGGTCACAATGGCTACTCTTGTTTTAGGTTTAAGTGGCAGATTTAACTGCCCATGTAGGGCAACATAAGCCTGATTGGCTTGCATAAACTGTTCAAAATACGACACGATTCCCTCCTTGAAAATTTGATAATCAAATATTTCTCCTATCTTATCATTTTTAAGAGGATTTGTCACGGATTATGCAAAGACCTTTTTCAAAACCTCCTGAATCGTTGTCACACCAATGACCTGAATTTCCTTGGGCGGAGTGATTCCTGTCAAGGAATTCTTAGGTACATAAATCTTAGTAAAGCCCAGTTTAGCAGCTTCGTTGATACGTTGCTCGATACGATTCACGCGTCGAATCTCACCCGTCAAACCAAGTTCTCCTACAAAACATTCCTGAGGATTAGTTGGCTTGTCCTTGTAGCTCGAAGCAATGGCAACTGCAACGGCCAAGTCAATGGCAGGTTCATCCAATTTGACACCGCCAGCAGATTTGAGATAGGCGTCCTGATTTTGCAAGAGAAGACCTGCACGCTTTTCCAAAACAGCCATAATCAGACTCGCACGATTAAAATCAAGTCCTGTCGTCGTACGCTTGGCATTTCCAAACATGGTCGGTGTCACCAAGGCCTGCACTTCTGCAAGAATAGGACGCGTCCCTTCCATGGTCACAACAATTGACGAACCAGTCGCCCCGTCCAAACGCTCCTCTAGGAAAACTTGACTCGGATTGAGTACCTCAACCAGACCACCCGACTGCATCTCAAAAATCCCAATCTCATTAGTGGAACCAAAACGGTTTTTGACCGCTCTTAGGATACGAAAAGTATGGTGACGCTCCCCTTCAAAGTACAGCACTGTATCCACCATATGCTCCAACATACGAGGACCAGCCAAGATTCCTTCCTTGGTCACATGCCCTACGATAAAGATAGCAATGTTATTAGTTTTGGCCAGCTGCATCAGTTCAGCGGTCACCTCACGCACTTGAGAAACAGACCCCTGCACCCCTGAAATCTCAGGAGACATAATCGTCTGGATGGAGTCGATGATGAGAAAATCTGGTTGGATGCGCTCCACCTCAGCTCGAACGCTCTGCATATTGGTCTCTGCATAGAGATAAAGCTCGCTATCAATATCACCCAAGCGCTCTGCTCGTAGCTTAATCTGCTGGGCAGACTCCTCCCCGCTGACGTAGAGAACCGTACCCACTTGAGACAGCTGGGTTGAGACTTGTAGGAGAAGAGTCGATTTCCCGATTCCAGGATCCCCACCGATTAGGACGAGACTTCCTGGTACCACTCCACCTCCAAGTACACGGTTGAATTCCTCCATGTCCGTCTTGGTTCGATTAACGTTGATAGAAGTCACCTCAGCCAGTTTCATGGGCTTGGTTTTCTCACCTGTCAAGGACACACGCGCATTCTTGACCTCGGTAACCCCAACCTCTTCTACAAAAGAAGACCAAGACCCACAGTTAGGACAACGTCCCAGATATTTAGGGGAATTATACCCACAATTTTGACATACAAATGTCGCTTTTTTCTTTGCGATGATAAACCTCTTTCTATATCTCTAACTCACACTCAATCACTTGGCAAAAATCAATCTTCTCATTTGGCACAAACTGGCGCATGAGCATTCCGTGAGCAACAACTACCACAGTCTGGTGTTCTCGATACTTAGACATACATTCTAGAAAACGAGACTTCATTTCCGTAGCTGTCTCATATTGAATAGGACTATTAGGAAGTAACTCCCCCTTATTTTCTAGAAACATAGTACGAGCTTTTTCAAAATTATCTGTGCCACTTTCATAAACCTGCCATTCATGTAATAAAGGCTCCACTCTTAAAGGAAGTCCCGTAGCACAGGCCACATAAGAAGCCGTTTCTAAAGCTCTTGTGACTGCAGAAGATATGATTATTTCAGCTGAAAGGAGTAAAGGATTGGTGCTCAGTTCCTGAGCTTGCTGCCGTCCCTTCTCAGATAAGGGCGCCAAATCTATCCCAAATCCCGTATAAGAACGCTCCTCTAACTCACGATAATCTGGCTCCCCGTGACGTACAAAGATAATCTTCATTCTAGTGCCCAGTCGATCCAAATCCACCAGTCCGCACGCCGTCAGCTGCATCTCCATCTGCAATTAAGAAAGGAGCAAAGACAGCCTGGACAACACGTTCTCCAACTTCAAGAACAACCTCTTGGTCTGTGATATTCTTCATCTGAGCAAAAATATGACCTTCATTCCCGGGATTTCCATAATAATCCCCATCAATAACGCCAACTGAGTTAATTAAAACCAAACCCTTCTTACGAGGGTTTGAAGAACGATCATAGAGGTATAGAACCTCAGTCGGTTTCATATAAGCCTTAACCCCAGTCGGAACTAATACAATCTCTCCTGGAGCTATAACTGTGCGCACAGCAACCTTTAAGTCGTAACCAGCCGCATGCGCTGTCTCACGCTTGGGCAATAAATTTTCATCTGTAAAGCTAGAAACCAATTCAAAACCACGAATTTTCATCATCTTCTCTTTTCTATTTTCATTTATTCTAGATTATTCTATCTTATTTATTCGGAAAAAGCACGAAAAAAAGAGCACACAATTCAAATCGCTTAGGGCTGCTGGATTCCTCCCCTGACCCGCTTCACGCAGAACTGTTGCTCCACTATTTATTATATCACATTCCTATTCATTTTAAAAGAAAAATTATTTTTTCCGTCTATTTCTAAAAAAGTCCTGCATAATAGCTGCGCATTCATCTTCCAAAATTCCCGTTTCAACCTCCACACGATGATTGAGACGCTCATCTGTCAAGATATCGTACAAACTCCCAGCAGCGCCAAATTTCTGGTTTTTAGCCCCGTAGACCACGTTTGGAATGCGGGCGAGTCCAATCGCCCCACTACACATGACACACGGCTCAATGGTCACAAAAAGCGTGCAATCAAGCAAGCGCCAGCTCTCCTCACTCAGATTCGCATTCTCTATAGCCATAATCTCCGCGTGCATAACCGCTCGTTGCAACTCCTCACGCGCATTATGCCCGCGACCAATGATTTCGCCATCTTTCACAATCACACAACCAATTGGAATTTCATCGTGTTCAAGAGCAATCTCAGCCTCTTTCAATGCCTCTCTCATGAAGACTTCTTTTTCTTCAACTGTATAATTCATCCGTTTCTCTTTTCCTGCTTATCGATTTTATTATTATATCATGAATCCCAAGACAAAAAAAGCCACCGAATGCGGTGACTTTATAGGGAGATTATTATGAAAAAGAAAAGTTTAGGATATTTGTTACAACAAGTTAGGAGGTCTTCTTGTAACTGTCTATAGTATACCCGACCTATCTTAAACAAATCTTAAAAATCTCTTAGGACCAAACACTTTCTAAAATATTTGTTTGTTCACGACCAGGACCTACTGAGAAAGTAGAAATACGAACGCCAACCAATTCACTCACACGACGAACATAGTTACGCGCATTCTCAGGAAGATCTTCCAAATTACGAACTCCAGTAATATCTTCTGACCAACCTGGCAACTCTTCATAGATAGGCTTGCAACGTTTCAATTGCTCAAGACTAGCTGGATAGTAGTCAATACGTTGACCATCAAGATCATAGGCCACACAGATCTTCACTGTATCTAAACCACTCAAAACATCGATAGAGTTTAATGAAAGGTTAGTAATACCAGAAACACGACGACTATGACGCATCACAACTGAGTCAAACCAACCCACACGACGTGGACGACCAGTTGTTGTACCATATTCATGACCCACTTCACGGATACGTTCTCCCACTTCATCAAACAATTCAGTTGGGAAAGGACCATCTCCTACACGACTGGTATAGGCTTTACATACACCTACAACCTTGTCAATCTTACTTGGACCAACACCAGAACCAATGGTCACACCACCAGCCACAGGGTTTGATGACGTAACAAATGGATAAGTACCTTGGTCAATATCTAGCATAACACCTTGTGCACCTTCAAAAAGCACACGTTTACCGTTATCAAGCGCATCGTTCAAAATGACAGATGTGTCTGTCACATATTTCTTGATTTGTTGACCATATTCGTAATATTCTTCAAAAATATCATCAAAAGCAATCGCTTTACTGTCATACAATTTTTCAAAAAGACGATTCTTTTCAGCAAGGTTACGTTCTAAACGCTCACGGAAAATATCTTTATCTAAAAGATCTGCAATACGAATCCCAACACGAGCAGCCTTGTCCATATAAGCTGGACCAATTCCCTTGATTGTAGTCCCAATCTTATTGTCGCCCTTAGCTTCTTCTTGCAAGCGATCCAACTCGATATGATAAGGCAAAATGACATGCGCGCGATCAGAAATACGCAAGTTATCAGTTGTCACACCCTCCTCATGAAGATAGCTCAACTCTTTTACAAGAGATTTAGGATTTACAACCATACCATTCCCAATAACAGAGATTTTTTCAGGGAAGAAAATTCCAGATGGAATCAAGTGCAACTTAAATTTCTTACCATCGATCACAATCGTGTGACCTGCATTATCACCACCTTGGTAACGTGCAATCACTTCTGCATTCGCTGAAAGGAAATCTGTAATCTTCCCTTTACCTTCATCACCCCATTGGGTACCTACAACAACAACTGAAGTCATAATCTTGTCTGAGCCCTCAAGCTCTTCCTTTCTCACATACATGGCAGGAATCTCACCCGCAATTATATCTTACAATTTATTATAAGAAAAAATCGCCTTTTTATCAAGAAGAAACAATAGAAAGATTTGCTATTTCCAACTATTAAAAAATGTTTTAGAAAAAATTCCGGCTATTTATCATTATTTTTCCACAAAAAGTTAAATTTGTTCGGAAATTAACTCATATTGTCTCAACAAGCAACAAAACCTTGTTTCATTATCAATTTTTCAAGATACAAACGATAAGCAACACGATAATGGTAAACGATAAAATCCCTACGACACCCAATGCCATATCTAACTAAATAATAAATCAAAAATTTAAAATGAAAATGTTCCCAGTCAAAATTATCACCAAATACAGTACCATACTCTTCTTCAATATTTCTATAAAAATCTGCCATCTGCTCATAAATACTTTTTAGCATAAATATATACTCCTTTTCTTTTTTATAAACTTATTCTAACAAAAAATTTTAAACAGTTATTAACAATTCCTGAATTGTTAAAATACCAATCTCAACAAGATAAAAAATAGGAAAAATTGACAGAATAAGAACAAATTTACTACCTAAATTAGACTATTATAGACCTTATTAACTGCGTTAAATACTAAAAGAGACTGAAGAAAAAAATCTTAAAATAAGAAAAACGCATAGTATCAAATTTTTCAAAATATCTTTAAAACATTTCTCAAAGATAACGAGAAAATTGTCAATTCCCAAACTAACTTCCACTGCTAATCCAAGCGGAAGTTAGTTTGATAAAAATCATAAAAACCAGTGGAAATCCGTGTCAGGGTAACTTCCACTGGTTTTACTCATGCTTGATTTTATTGCTTTTGTAGCCAAAATGAATCGAAAAAAAGAGCGCACAAAATCCCCTCATCTGAAAGCGTTTCAGATTAAGTTCCTCTATGGTGGAAGTTAGTGTGAGACGTTTGAATGCGGTTAAAGATTAGTTTTTAGATCTTATGTTGAAGTAATTTAGACGACTGGCAGACGTCTTCTGCAGGTATTTTAGAAATGCCGAGAAGTTTAGGAATTTCTTCTCCATAGGTAAAGGCAAAGAGTTCATAGGCTGACTTTCCATTCAAAGCGGCACGTTTGACACTGTTGACATGCGAACAAACGAGATTGATGTCCTCTTGAGTTAAGTTGTCAAAAGAAGTTCCTTTAGGTAGAATGTCGCGAATCAGCGTATGATTTTTCTCGATTCTGCCTTTCTGGTCAGAGCGATTAGGGTCACAAAAGAAGAGTTTACTCTCTCCTCGCACATCCATTTCGATATCATCAATCCTGGCAAACTCTCCACCATTATCGGTAAGAATGACAGGAAAGAGTTGGAAGAAATCTTTGTCAGCTTGGTGAAGAGTGATCTTGATTTTATAAAGGTGTTTGGTAACCTCAAGGGCAGTTTTATTATCCAGAAGTCTAGCGAAGATAAAGTTACAGAAAGACAGGTTGAAGGTGAGTAGGACTTTACCTCCCATTCTGCCCATAACGGTGTCCATTTCCCAGAAGGTCTTGGAATTGAGGGGAGTTCCTTCACGAGCTTCGACAAGAGTTTGTTCGTATTGTTTTTGAGCTTGTTTAGCGAGGTAGAAAATTTTTTTAAATCCACAATTTTGTCTTCTTTTAGGGCAGCCGTTACAGACAAAGGGAGCTTTGTCGAGTAGAGGGCAAGGAAGGTTATGGCATGTAGACTCTCGTACTTGTCTGTTTCGTTTGACTTCTTTGGAAACAGTAGTAGGATCTTTTAGAATCAGTTGGCCAATAGCTTTGAAGGTTTCACCGCGCTCTAAGCTCAGTTGGATATCGTTACGGTCTGAAAGGGTAAGATGTTTATGTTTTGTCATAGTGTACCTCATTTCTAACTCAAACGTCTCACACTTAATTCCACCATAAAAATCCGTTTTAGACTAATTTCCACTCCAGTTAGGCAAGTGGAAGTTACTTTGAGAAGTTAGCATAACAAGAAAATTGTCAATATCCTTAAACTAGCCTATTCTAACGCCAAACTAGAAGTCACTAATAATCCCATCAAACTTATCAAGCGCAACGACTTTGGTTTTCGGAACTTTGAAAACTTCAAAAAACGGATTTTCATCGCTCTAAACATCAAAAAAAGAAAGGACGAAATTTGTCCTTTCTCGAGATTAGCTTTTCTGGCTCTATAATATTTGTAGTGGGTAAATCCCCTATGGATATTATGGAGCCTATTTTAGGGTAGAAAAAAATTCCATTTATCACAAAATTACTAGAGCTTACAGACCCTAATTTCTAAATTATGGATATCATCAATAGGGATACACATAAGAAAATCATCGCTAAACTGGACTACGACGCCCCATCTTTCCCTGATTGCAGAAGTTAAATGAAGAAATATGACTTTCAAAAACCTTCTAAAATTCCTTACCTTGAAACTACTGGTATGCCTACTATAATTCTCCTTAGAAAACGTCGTTTCAAGTGCCATCATTGCTATAAAATGATGGTACAAGAAAAATATTCCGCTTCATTAGGTGCGAGATAGATTATTAATTATATAACAAAAAAGAGGTCAAAACCTCTTTTAATTAACTACTCCGCCAGTAGGACTCGAACCTACGACATCATGATTAACAGTCATGCGCTACTACCAACTGAGCTATGGCGGAATAAAGTTAAGCGACTTCCATATCTCAC
>NZ_VMLZ01000015.1:0-26306 GCF_013276955.1 Streptococcus sp. 1453 | reverse complement strand
GTCTTTTTTCAAATAAAATACCCCCTACATTTTCGTAGGAAGTATTTTTAGTCAACCATACCAGTTGACAGATATCCCACTTAGGACATTTTCCTACAAGGGGTCCCGAGCGCTTAGTGGGAATTTGTACCCCTTATCGATACAAATTCCCCGTAGGCGCTAGGGACCTCTTTAGCTTCTTGGAAGCTGTCAGTAGTATATCTAATAATTTATCTCCATTCCCTTTAGTAACGTGTAACTTTCCAAATTTAAAAAAGCGACTCATAGAATTATTTCCTCCCGTTAAATAATAGATAACTATTAAAAATAGACAATACTTGCTCATAAGTAATGGTACTTAAATTGTTTACTTTGGCGTGTTTCATTGCTTGATGAAACTGATTTTTAGTAAACAGTTGACGATATTCTCGATTGACCCATTTTGAAACAAAGTACGTATATAGCTTCCAATATTTATCTGGAACATCTGTGGTATGGCGGGTAAGTTTTATTAAGACACTGTTTACTTTTGGTTTAGGATGAAAGCATTCCGCTGGCAGCTTAAGCAATTGCTGAATCGAGACTTGAGTGTGCAAGAGCAACCCTAGTGTTCGGTGAATATCCAAGGTACGCTTGTAGAATCCTTCTTCAACAATCAGATAGATGTCAGACGCACGGCTTTCAAAAACCACTTTTTTAATAATTTGTGTGCTTAAATGGTAAGGAATATTCCCAACAATTTTATACCTCTGTTTGTTAGGGAATTGAAACTGTAGAATATCTTGGTGAATTAAAGTGACACGAGTATTCAGTTTTAATTTTTCTGACGATAAGTTGAATAGATGACTGTCTAATTCAATAGACGTTACCTGTTTACTTATTTTAGCCAGTTTCGTCGTTAAATGCCCTTTACCTGTTCCAATTTCGTAAACGGTATCGGTTTCTTTTAAATTCAATTGTTTTATTATTTGGTTGAGTACTTTTTCACTCGTTAAAAAGTTTTGAGAATATTTTATATTTTTGTTCATGTAATCTCTCCTGAAGTGATTACATCTATAAACAAATACAGAAGTTAAACGATTTGTTTGTAATTTTAGTTATCTGTTTAAAAAGTCATAAGATTAGTCACTGGTAGGAATTAATCTAACGTATTTATTTATCTGCGTAATCACTGTTTTTAGTCTGTTTCAAAACAGTAGATGTTTTATCTACATTACGCATTTGGAATACCAACATGACGAATCCCTCCTTCTTAATTACAAATTTTTAGCATCTAATTTAACTTCAATTCCTATTATACAAAATTTTAAGATAATGCACTATCAACACACTCTTAAGTTTGCTTCTAAGTCTTATTTCCATAACTTCTTTTACGTTTCCGCCATTCTTTGCTGTTTCGATTTTTATGATATGGTGCAAGTCAGCACGAACACGAACCGTCTTATCTCCCATTATATCCTTTTTTTGTTGTTATCACGTCCTGTTCTTTTACTGACTGTTGCTTCAAAATCTGCTTGTATCGGTCTGTCAGTTTCGCATGGTCGAGAATGTCTTTTACAACCTGCGTCTGGTTGATTTCATCAAGTTTAATCGCAACCTTTAAGGTCGGGGCAACTTGATGGGAAAGCCAGTTCAGCGTCCTTTGGAAGGAGTAAGGCTCTGGTTTTGTGGTTAGTTTTAATCGTTCACGATTGTTCCCAATAAACCAAGCCCATTCTTCATTCAGTTTCCAATCAGAACGAGGTTTGGAATCGTCTTTATCTACAAAACGGATATACCGATTGATAATTTTAAAGGCGGTATGCTCTGGATTGTCATAGACGAGTAAATCACGGACTGCATAATAGGCACGCTCATTTTTCAATCGAATCTCAAAACGGTTTTTTACTTCTGCGTCTTCAATGGGAATATCATTTTTCTTGTACTGCTCGTAGTCCTTTTCATAGATACAGAAATAAACTTCACTTTGTAATGAACCGATATAGAGGGTGTTTCCCATACATTCCTTTTCCTCTTTGCGTACCAGTTCGCCACTGCGATAGCTTTTAAAACTGCGGAAGACGGAGATACATTCTTCCTGTTGGCACTTTTCAGTGAGTACAGGGATATTCAAAATCCCTGTCTTATCGTTAATGGCAAGGTCAAGGCGTTTCATCACACCGCCAGCCACCAAAACGTCCATAAAGAACTCATACCAGCTTCTTTGTTGTGCCAGAAGATAGCTTTCAAATTGTCTGCACCCACGACCTTTCAATTCCACCAGAACTCCTTTGTCCAGTTCATGGGAGCAAAGGACGAATATGTCGCCTAAAGCATAATGCTCTGAATAAGAATAGAAACCATAGTCCTCATGAAGAAAATAGGACAGTTTCAGTTGTAAGATGTTTTCGACCACCTGCTGTACGTCTGTTGTCGGAAAGCGAATTCTTACATAATCAAACAGCATTTCAAGGGGAGCGTCGGGATTGAAGCGTTCCAGAGCTTCCCAAAGGGACTGCTGTAAATCCTCTGATGGCTTGACTTTTCCTGTTTCAATATCGCTTAGATACTGCCTTGTAATACCAGTCGCAACAGCTAAACGGTTTTGAGATAGTCCATAAGCCAAGCGTTTTTCTTTTAAATGCTGTAACCAAGTTTGTTCATTCAGTAAAAATCCCTCCAATCAAAAAGGCGTATGTCAACTTTTAAAGCCCATTTGACATACGCTGAAATTTTGTAAATCCCTTGTAACCAAAGGATTTTCTAATGTTTTTTTGACTGTTTCCTGTCGATTTGTACCCCCCTGTTAGATACGGGGGGTTAAGTGCTGGCGTGGCTATTGCCACACCAGCCAGCAAGATCAGTCCACACCTGCGACTTCCGCTTCGCACGTCGCCTGCGTGGACTGTCTGCTGTTGGATAACTTTTTAATTTCCTCCAAGAAATCATATCCTTTTGGTACAAGGGGAGTATAAAACTCTGATATGACACTTGTTCCTACATCAACATAGCCACGACCTTTGATTCGCTTTAAGAAGAAATCCTTTTGTACGTCACTGCCAAACATCATGCCATAGCCCATTTCAGACATACGACCTAAAGCCACTCTGAAATTAAACTGATCACGGATTCCGTCGCCTAAATATTTTGCGTCTGGACGTTGACAAGCCAGTATTAGAAAGAAGCCAGCTTGACGACCTAACATGACAATCTGTTTCAGCTTATTCATAACTGCGGTGTTTTCTTTTGTTCCCAGCATTTCCATGAAAGCGACGTATTCATCAAAGATTAAGAAGTGTGCCGGGAGACCTAAGTAAGCATAATTTTTGCCAGTCTTATAGTTCTTCATCTGCTTCATTTCCTCACTACGTTTCATCATTTCTTCATAGAATGTTTCAATGCAAGAAAGCAAGTCTTCTTTTCTATAGTAGACATTTGCCATCACAGAACCTAAGTCCGCAAGGTCAGCATTTTTCGGGTCAAGAATATACAGTTTTGAATCTGTATGAAGCAAGGCTTCAATCAGTGTCAGTATAAAGTAAGTTTTACCGCCACCTGTACCACCAGCAATCAACATATGAGGGAGCTTATCATATTCCCACCATACGTTTTTCATTAAGCGAAGTTTACCATCTTTAGCTTCTACTTCATCAATAGAAATACGACTGGCTATGGTGTCATAGAGCAAAGTATATTCCACATAGGAATCCTTTAACTCTTTATCCGTCAGCTCACAGTACAAGCCACTCTCTAATTTCTTTTCCAAGTGTAAGAGTTGGTCTTGATATTTTCCCAGCGTGATTTCCACCCGTATCTGTATCAAGCCATTTTTAAGTCGATAATACATTTTAGGGAAGTAGGTTATCTTTTCCTTTGTACGACCAGCACTATCTTTAAAGAAACCCTCTGTTTTGACCTGTTCAGATTCATACCACTTGTTTTCAAGTATCATCTTTGCCAGTTTTTGACGGTGGTAAAGTTGTTTAACCGTATCATAGCGAACCCGTTTGAATACAAACGCTACCAGCAAGCAGATAAGAATTGCGACACTGAAACTGATAATTAAATAGGGAATGTCAATCTTATCTGCTTGTGATAGGTTAAAATCCTGCCAGTTGATCTGCTGGATTGTCTTCACATGAAACAGTCCGACAACCAGCAGGAAAACAGGCAGGAGTGACGCTATCGTAAAATGAAAGACTAAATCTTTACCAGATGGGCGAATCCTTTTACCACGCTGTTTCATGCGAAAAAGTCTCCTTTCTACCTAGCGACTATTTGTCTTGTGTCGGTTCTTTCTTTGCTTGTGGTTGAGCTTTGAATGAACTAGAATCCTTTGTCAGCACAATATCGTCTGCCTTGATATACCAGTCAACATCTGCTCCTTGATAGGTGGCAGTAGCAACGGTGTCCGCAATGGGATTGATAAGTTCCACCCGTGCGTTATAATCAAACTCTTTCAAAGGCACGCTGGCAGGAATACTTACTTGAATCATGCGTCCTTGTCCTTTGGATTTTAAGTCATAGGTACGTTCCTTGATTTCATCTGAAACCGACCCGTCTTCATTTTGGATTCTCACTTCACGACGTAGAGCAGAGAATTTCAATTCTCCAAAAGTCGTGTCTTTATCTAATACAATGCCATTTGCTAATCTCATCATTTTTCCTCTCTTTCTTTATTCTTTTATCATGTCGTCAGCATGTAAAAGGTAATTTGTAAAACCACGAGTGCCGATTTTGTAGCCCTCTGCGGTAATACGTGGATTGACTAACTTCACACGTTCCTCAAAGCCGAAATGTTTTTCGCCAGCTTCAGCAGGAAGCACCACCACAATATCATCTGCTCTTTGAACATCAGAATAGAGATTATAGCTTCTTGATAAGACAGTTAGCTGTCCGTTGATTCTTCGCTGAACGACTTTATCCTCGCCAGCAAATTCTAAATTGCCGAATGTTTTTTCCATGTTGGGAATCACAAATTTAAGTTCCATATTTTTACCTATCCTTTCTTTTTTATTGGCTGAATGAATGTTTGATGGTCTTAAAGAGTGGGGAACGACCTTTTGATTCTTGATTTTTTGTTTTCATAAGTTCACTTCCTTTCAAAATCGGGTAAAAAAATAGACACCTCATTTTTTGAAGTGTCTACCTATTAAATATTCAAATTTTATTGGAAGTATCTTTATATCTTCACTTTTCAAGGATAAATCGTCGTATCAAAGCTCATTCATAAGTAGTAAATTAGTAGTAAATTGAGTGGTTTTGACCTTGATAAAGTGTGATAAGTCCAGTTTTTATGCGGATAACTAGATTTTTATGCTATTTTTATCAGTAAAAAGATTAAAGCGGGCGTTTATTGGGCATGCCAGCCTTACGTGGATATTTATTTGGCGTTTCTTTTTTCTTTTCTACCACTGTGATATAACGCGGATCTCTATTTGGTAGGGCGTAGCTGAGATTATCTTCGACCTTACTAAAAAGGAGGTTGAGGGCATTCTTAGCTTCTAATAATTCTTCAGGCGCATTGCTAGCCTTGAGTGCCAATAGTTTTCCCCCAACTTGCAGGTAAGGAATTGTCAATTCAGACAAGACTTGCATACGGGCTACAGCACGAGCCGTTACAAAATCATATTGAGCACGGAATTTCTTGTCTTGGGCAAAATCTTCGGCACGTCCATGGTAGAAGTGAACACCGTCCAAATCCAGTTCTTGAGCCAACAGTTGGAGGAAGTTGATGCGCTTGTTGAGAGAATCAATGATAGTCACATCTAGCTGAGGATAGAGAATTTTCATTGGTAGACTAGGAAATCCTGCCCCAGCCCCGATATCAAGCAGTTTGATATTTTCATTGGGAATCAAGCCTTGCAGAATAGGTGCAATCGAATCGTAAAAATGTTTGAGATAAACTTCTTCTTTATCTGTAATAGCCGTCAAATTAATCTTTTCATTCCACTCGACCAAGAGTTCAAAATAACGTTCAAATTGTTTTTTTTGCTGGTCCGAAAGTGGAAGATTCTGCTCGGCAAGCAAGTTGTAAAATGTTTCTGGTTTCATAGTTATTTCCTTCTTTAGTATCATCTTATTTTACCACAATCATAAAAAATTTGATATACTGGTACTAATCTAAAAGTAGAAAGGACTTATATCATGACTTGGATTATTCTTGGAGTTATCGCTCTTGTTGTTATTTTTGTGATTCTTAGCTATAACGGTTTGGTTAAGAATCGTATGCAAACAAAGGAGGCTTGGAGTCAGATTGATGTTCAGTTGAAACGTCGAAATGATCTCTTGCCAAACTTGATTGAGACTGTAAAGGGTTATGCCAAATATGAAGGTTCTACCCTTGAAAAGGTGGCAGAACTGCGTAACCAAGTGGCGGCAGCGACTTCACCAGCAGAAGCTATGAAAGCTAGTGATGCCCTCACTCGTCAGGTTTCAGGTATTTTTGCAGTTGCAGAAAGCTATCCAGATTTGAAAGCTAGTGCCAACTTTGTTAAATTGCAAGAGGAGTTGACAAACACAGAAAATAAAATTTCTTACTCTCGTCAACTCTACAACAGTGTTGTCAGCAACTACAATGTAAAATTAGAAACTTTCCCAAGTAATATCATCGCTGGAATGTTTGGATTTAAAGCAGCAGATTTCCTTCAAACACCAGAAGAGGAAAAGGCAGTTCCTAAAGTTGATTTTAGCGGTTTAGGTGACTAAGATGTTGTTTGATCAAATTGCAAGCAATAAACGAAAAACATGGATTTTGTTGCTGGTATTTTTCCTACTCTTAGCTCTTGTTGGCTATGCAGTTGGTTACCTCTTTATGCGATCTGGGCTTGGTGGTTTGGTTATCGCACTGATTATTGGCTTTATCTATGCCTTGTCTATGATTTTTCAATCGACAGAGATTGTCATGTCCATGAATGGAGCGCGTGAGGTGGATGAGCAAACGGCACCAGACCTCTACCATGTAGTGGAAGATATGGCTATGGTCGCTCAGATTCCTATGCCCCGTGTTTTCATCATTGATGATCCAGCCTTAAATGCCTTTGCGACAGGTTCTAACCCTCAAAACGCGGCGGTTGCTGCGACTTCAGGTCTACTAGCTATCATGAATCGTGAAGAACTAGAAGCTGTTATGGGACATGAAGTCAGTCATATTCGTAATTATGATATCCGTATTTCGACTATTGCAGTTGCCCTTGCTAGTGCTATCACCATGCTTTCTAGTATGGCTGGTCGTATGATGTGGTGGGGTGGAGCAGGTCGCAGACGAAGTGACGATGATCGAGATGGGAATGGTCTTGAAATCATTATGCTAGTGGTTTCCATACTTGCAATTGTGCTGGCACCTCTCGCTGCAACTTTGGTGCAACTAGCTATTTCTCGTCAGAGGGAATTCCTAGCTGATGCTTCCAGTGTTGAGTTGACGCGCAATCCTCAAGGAATGATCAATGCTCTAGATAAGTTGGATAATAGTAAACCGATGAGTCGTCCTGTAGATGATGCCAGCAGTGCACTTTATATCAATGATCCTAAGAAAGGTGGAGGGTTCCAAAAACTCTTTTATACCCACCCACCTATCTCAGAACGGATTGAACGTTTGAAACATATGTAAAATGAAGGCTGGGAAAAAGCCTTTAAAATTTGAAAAACGCATAATATCAGGTGTGCAAAAAACTTGATATTATGCGTTTTATTATGGAAAGATTTACTTCCTTTTCTCCTGAAATTGTGTTTTTGCCCCACCTATCTGCTATGTTGCAAATTTATACATCTTCTAAATTAACTAGCTCCAAACCATGTTCTGTCAAGCGATAGATGCATGAACAGACCTCTTTTAAGAAACGACGGTCATGCGAAACAGTGATGAGACCGCCTGGATAGGTGGCAAAGAGTTTTCTGATTTGGGGTTGAGAAGTGGGAGAAAAGTTTCGTGTGGGTTCATCCAACAGGAGAAAGTTTGGTTTGCGCAAGACTAAATCCAAAAGCAGGAGTTTGCCCTGTTGTCCGCCAGATAAGGAGCGAATTTGATGCTGCATTTCTGGATAACTGAAATTGAGACTAGCTAAGTGAGATTGGATTTTCTGTAGTTCCTCTTTTTCCCCAGTTTTGCTGAGATAGGCTATTGGTGATAAATCCAATTGCAGTTTTTTGTGGTAATCTTGTGGCATAAAACCAAGCGAAATTTCTCTTTTGGCGCTAAGCAGTTGTTGAAACTTGGCTAGCAGAGTCGATTTTCCAACACCATTTGGCCCGATAATACCGATTTTTTCTTGCCCACGGACAGTTAGTTGCAGTTCTTGAGCCAAAACACGGTCGTCAATGGACAAATTTTCTTTTTCCAGTTGGATTAAGACTTTAGAAGCCGGTAATGGCTGTATGTCTGAGAAGAAAAGTCTGATTTCTTCCTCTTCAAGTGGCTTTTGGGTCATGGCCTGAGCTGTCCTTTCGTAGCGTTTTTCTTGTGAGAGGACAGTTTTCATCTTTTTAGCCAATAGGCGACCGGCAGTACTGTCTTTGGTAGCTCGAAGCGCAGTTTCTACATTTTGCTTGACTCGCCGATGTTTTTCCATGGTTTTATCGTAGGCTCTTTGGTCGTTAGCAGCTTGCTTGCTTTGTCTGGCAAAATTAGCCTTTCTTTGGTCACTATAGCTATCATAGTCTAAATGCTCTACTAACGTTTCCGCTTCTTTACGGTGCTTGACCAGTCGCAAGTGGACAATAGTATCAGCCGTTTCAGAAAGAAAGTCTTCATCATGGGAAATGAAAATAACAGTTTGCCTGGTCTTTTGAATCTGACCTTTTAGCCAAGCAACCGTCTCAAGATCCAAGTCATTTGAAGGTTCATCTAAAAATAGAATCTCAAAGGGTTTGGCTAACTCATGGATAAGCTGAATTTTCAAAGCTTCGCCTCCTGATAGATTGCCAATCTCTTGGTCACTTGCGAAACGATTGCTATCAAAATGCAATTCCTCCGCCAAACGATAGAGGATACTGTAGTCTAAATCAATAGAATCTAAAAAGAAGTAGTCGTGTAAAGTTTTCTTTTTTAGGTCCTCAGGGACTTTTTGAGGAATGTAGGCCAGTGACTGATAATCAGACTGGATGTCTCCCTTGATAGTGAAATCAGACAAATCTTCCCCCATTAAAGTTTTAAGTAAGGTTGATTTACCATTTCCTTCTTCGCCAATAATAGCTACCTTTTCCCCGTCTTGTATGGTCATGCTTAGGTCAGAGACAAGGTCTCGTAAATCTTTGTTTTGTGTGATGGTCAGGTGATTGATTTTTATCATATGATTTCCCTTTCTAGAATGTCCATAGTGCATAACAAAAAGCTCTACTTTATCTAGTAGAGCCCAAAGTCACTGTCCAAACTCTATTATCCTCGTTGAAAAACTCGTCAAACTAGCTTGGAGTTGCCTAACCCAACCCAAGAGGATCATAGCTTTCTAGTTTTTTGATTTTCAATGGGGACAAGATACTAGAAAATCTAGTATGAAAAGAGCACATAAAAAGAGACAAAAACAAGATCTACTAAATAAAGGTTCTTTATTTGATAGACTTAGTTGTTCATGTCTCCCTTACCTCCGAGTATTAGTACCTCTATCCTATACCTTTCAGGAAATTTTGTCAACAGAAAACTGGAAATTCTATGCTCTAAAATCCAAAAACAGGTACCTAAAGAGTTAGTACGTGTTTGACATGCTCGTAATGGAATTTGTCGTAGTTGCACCAAGCGGTATGTGCTTGGTCGGTTAGTTTTAGGATACCTAGCCCAATCAGAAGACTGGTAGGTTGGTAAAATTTCTCAAGATCGGTTAAAATACTGTTGTCCAACTTTTCCGCTTTTTTGAGCTCTTGCAGAGTAGTATTTAGTAGCTCTTGTAGTCGAATATCATCTGCCCTACCCTGTTTGCAGCTTTGGAAACTTTTATTTAACTCGGATAGGAGTTGGGTTGCATTAGTAATGAGTTCTTTGTATTCCATGTGAGCATCCTCCTTGCTATCATGTATTCTTGCCTATAGTATAGCACCAAAAAATATAGTGATAAATATATTAAAAAATCGAAATTTAATTACAAAGTTTGGTAGGCTGATTTGTAGCCTTTTCATGGTATAATCAAGAGAGTAAATCTTTATGGAGGAAGTATGAAATTAAATATTCAAGAAATTCGTAAGCAGTCTGAAGGCTTGCACTTTGAACAAACGTTAGACCTAGCCGCAGACCTGCGTGCACGTAATCAAGAAATTTTAGATGTAAAAGATATCCTTGCAGTTGGGAAAGTACAGTACGAAGACCGTATGTATTTCTTAGATTATCAACTATCTTATACCATTGTTCTTGCTTCAAGTCGCAGTATGGAGCCAGTTGAGTTAGTTGAATCTCATCCAGTAACGGAAGTTTTCATGGAAGGCGCAACTAACCAACTAGATCAGGAAGTTTTAGACGATGACTTGGTCTTGCCTATCGAAAATGGAGAACTTGACCTTGCTGAGAGCGTGTCAGACAATATCCTACTAAACATTCCTATCAAGGTCTTGACGGCTGAAGAAGAAGCGGGTCAAGGATTTGTGTCAGGAAATGACTGGCAAATCATGACTGAGGAAGAATACCAAGCTCAACAAGCAGTTAAGAAAGAAGAAAACAGTCCTTTTGCTGGCTTACAAGGACTATTTGATGGAGACGAATAATGGTCTTGTCAAAAAAACGAGCACGAAAGGTGCTAGAAGAAATTATTGCTCTTTTTCCAGATGCCAAGCCCAGTCTTGATTTTACCAATCATTTTGAACTCTTGGTTGCGGTCATGTTGTCAGCCCAGACAACGGATGCAGCGGTAAATAAGGCCACACCAGGTCTCTTTGCTGCCTTTCCAACGCCACAAGCCATGTCTGTTGCGACAGAGAGTGAGATTGCCTCACACATTTCTCGCCTGGGACTGTATCGAAATAAGGCTAAATTCCTTAAAAAATGTGCTCAACAGTTACTAGACGATTTTGATGGCCAAGTCCCTCAAACACGTGAGGAATTAGAGAGTTTGGCTGGTGTTGGTCGCAAGACAGCCAATGTTGTCATGAGTGTGGGCTTTGGGATTCCAGCTTTTGCAGTGGATACTCATGTGGAGCGTATTTGCAAACACCACGATATCGTCAAAAAATCAGCGACACCACTTGAGGTGGAAAAGCGGGTCATGGATATCTTGCCACCGGAGCAGTGGTTAGCTGCCCATCAGGCCATGATTTATTTTGGAAGAGCTATTTGTCATCCTAAAAATCCAGAGTGTGACCAGTACCCACAGTTATATGACTTTAGCAATTTATAAGATGGGGAATTAAAAGTTTTTGCTTGATTTTAAGCATGCTTTGTGCTATAGTATTTGATAACTAAATATTCCTTTAAACCTGTCCCGTGAGGCAGGCAAGGAGAACGATTAAGTAGTAGGGTGAAGTCTATACTGTTTGCAGTAGGGCTCGCTTGGCTATACATTTCAAGTCTCCTTGTTTAAGGAGACTTTTCTTTTTGGAGGTTTGTCATGAAGACAAAAGAAGTTGTAGATGAATTGACCGTCAAACGAGCGATTACGCGTATTACTTATGAGATTATCGAACGCAACAAAGATTTGAATAAAATCGTCTTGGCTGGTATTAAAACTCGCGGTGTCTTTATCGCCCACCGAATCCAAGAACGTTTGGAACAGCTAGAAAATCTTTCAGTTCCTGTTGTGGAATTGGATACCAAACCTTTCCGTGATGATGTTAAAAGTGGAGAAGATACTTCTTTGGTTTCTGTTGATGTGACAGACCGTGAAGTTATCTTGGTGGACGATGTGCTTTATACAGGCCGTACCATCCGTGCTGCTATTGATAATATTGTCGGTCATGGTCGTCCTGCGCGCGTGAGTTTAGCAGTTCTAGTCGATCGAGGACATAGAGAATTGCCAATCCGTCCAGATTACGTTGGAAAAAATATTCCAACTAGTCGTTCTGAAGAAATCATCGTAGAGATGGCAGAACTTGATGGCCAAGACAGAGTTCTGATTACTGAAGAAGCTTAGAAAGCTAAAGGAGTAGCCATGTCAGAAAATCAACAAGCATTGAACCATGTGGTGTCCATGGAAGACCTCACTGTCGATCAAGTCATGAAATTGATCAAGCGAGGAATTGAGTTTAAAAACGGAGCTCAGCTTCCTTATGAAGACCATCCGATTGTTTCCAATCTTTTCTTTGAGGATTCTACACGGACGCATAAGTCCTTTGAAGTCGCAGAGATTAAACTGGGATTGGAGCGACTTGACTTTGATGTGAAGACTAGTTCAGTCAATAAGGGTGAGACACTTTATGATACCATTTTGACTTTGTCTGCTTTAGGAGTGGATGTCTGTGTGATTCGTCACCCAGAGGTCGACTACTACAGAGAGTTGATTGCTAGTCCGACGATTACGACTTCCATCATCAATGGTGGCGATGGTTCAGGACAACACCCTAGCCAGAGCTTGCTTGATTTGATGACCATTTACGAGGAATTTGGTCACTTTGAGGGGCTCAAGGTTGCGATTGCAGGTGACTTGGACCACTCACGCGTTGCCAAATCCAATATGCAGATTTTGAAACGCTTGGGAGCTGAACTTTACTTTGCTGGACCTGAGGAATGGAGAAGTCAAGAGTTTGCAGACTATGGACAGTTTGTAACCATTGATGAAATCATTGATCAGGTGGATGTCATGATGTTTCTTCGTGTGCAACATGAACGCCATGATAGTGGAGCTGTCTTTTCAAAAGAAGACTACCATGCCCAACATGGCTTGACTCAAGAACGTTATGACCGTTTGAAAGAAACAGCAATACTTATGCACCCAGCTCCAGTCAATCGTGATGTAGAAATCGCAGATCACTTGGTTGAAGCGCCAAAATCACGGATTGTCCAACAAATGACCAATGGTGTCTTTGTTCGAATGGCAATCTTAGAATCCGTACTGGCGAGTAGAAACGCCAACTAAAACACAAGACGTTAAAAGACGCCAGTGAGCGTCCACGAGAGGTGAAAATATGACAAAAAGACTTCTAGTATTAGAAGATGGCACAGTTTTTGAAGGCAAGGCCTTCGGAGCAGATATTGATGTAACAGGCGAAATCGTCTTTAATACAGGAATGACCGGCTATCAAGAATCCATTACAGACCAGTCTTATAATGGACAAATCTTGACTTTTACTTATCCTTTGGTGGGAAATTATGGAATCAACCGTGATGATTACGAATCCATTATTCCAACTTGTAAGGGAGTCGTTGTTTTCGAAGAAGCACGTAGAGCAAGTAATTGGCGAAATCAGATGACGCTGGATGAATTTTTGAAAGCCAAGAAAATTCCAGGTATTTCAGGAATTGATACACGTGCTCTTACCAAGGTTATCCGTAAGCATGGTACGATGCGTGCAACCTTGACCCATGTTGGGGACAGCATGGATCATGTGACGGACCAGCTCCAAGCTACAGTATTGCCGACAGACAATATCAAGCAGGTTTCTACTAAAACTTCATATCCAGCTCCAGGAGTTGGTTTGAGCGTGGTGCTAGTGGACTTTGGTCTTAAGCACTCAATCTTACGAGAACTTTCTAAGCGTAATTGTAACGTGACAGTTGTTCCGTATTCAACAACGGCGGAAGAAATTCTTCACCTCAATCCTGACGGAGTGATGTTGTCAAACGGTCCTGGTAACCCAGAAGATGTTCCCCAAGCACTGGACATGATTCGTGGTGTGCAAGGAAAAATTCCAATTTTCGGTATTTGTATGGGACACCAACTCTTTGCCATGGCAAACGGTGCTAAGACCTACAAGATGAAATTTGGTCACCGTGGATTTAACCACGCGGTACGTGAGATTGCAACAGGACGTGTAGACTTTACCAGCCAGAACCATGGTTATGCAGTTAGCCGTGAAGATTTGCCAGAGCATTTGATTATCACCCACGAAGAAATCAATGACAAGTCAGTTGAAGGTGTGCGACACAGATACCAACCGGCTTTCTCTGTCCAATACCACCCAGATGCAGCCCCTGGTCCACACGACGCAAGCTACCTATTCGACGAGTTTATCGAGATGATGGAAGCTTTTAAACAATCAAACTAAGAACGAGTAAAAGCTCGTCGGAGAATTTATGTAACTGAACACGGACGGAAAGCTCGGAATTTAGAGAAACCAACTTGGATTGTCAATCCTTCCTTGGTTTCCTAAAATTCAATCGCTTTCTATTCGTCCTTTGTATCTTATTTAATGGCAACCTGAGAGTTGCTGAATAGAAAGACAGGTCGTTTCTTTTAGTCGCTATCAGGCGAACTAAAAACTCCCTGCACTAGATTTTTTACCGAAAAATATCGTTTCTCTAAAAAATCGTCGGAGAATTTATTTAATGTCGCCCTGTGAGGCGACGAATAGAAAGGAGAAGATACATTGTTCGCGGAAGTGAACACGCCCTAAGAACTGTGTGAAAAAGATAGACATCGTCTTGACGCTAAAGGCGTCTGCACTGAGTTTCCTATTTTCACTGTGTTCTTTACGGGCTTTGTATCATAAACTATGCCTAAACGTACTGATATTCAAAAAATTATGGTGATTGGTTCTGGTCCGATTATTATTGGTCAGGCTGCTGAGTTTGACTATGCTGGGACCCAGGCTTGCTTGTCGTTGAAAGAGGAAGGTTATGAGGTTGTCTTGGTTAACTCAAATCCGGCAACCATCATGACGGACAAGGAAATTGCTGATAAGGTTTACATTGAACCGATTACACTTGAGTTTGTGACACGTATTCTTCGTAAGGAACGTCCAGATGCCTTGCTCCCCACACTCGGTGGTCAGACAGGGCTCAATATGGCCATGGAATTATCTAAAAATGGTATCCTTGATGAGCTTGGTGTTGAGCTTCTGGGTACTAAACTATCTGCCATCGATCAAGCGGAGGACCGTGACCTCTTTAAACAATTGATGGAAGAACTCAACCAACCAATCCCAGAATCTGAAATTGTCAACACAGTCGAAGAAGCAGTTGCCTTTGCAGCAAAAATTGGCTACCCAGTCATCGTCCGTCCAGCCTTTACCCTAGGTGGTACTGGTGGTGGTATGTGTGCCAATGAAGAAGAATTGCGTGAAATCGCTGAAAATGGATTAAAATTGTCACCTGTTACCCAATGTTTGATTGAGCGTTCGATTGCAGGTTTCAAGGAAATCGAATACGAAGTGATGCGTGACTCAGCTGACAATGCCCTGGTTGTTTGTAACATGGAAAACTTTGACCCAGTTGGGATTCACACAGGGGATTCCATCGTATTTGCCCCTGCGCAAACTATGTCAGATTATGAAAACCAAATGCTTCGTGATGCAAGCTTGAGTATTATTCGTGCCCTTAAGATTGAAGGTGGATGTAATGTTCAGCTGGCTCTTGATCCACACAGCTTCAAGTACTATGTCATCGAAGTAAATCCTCGTGTATCGCGTTCGTCAGCCCTTGCTTCTAAGGCGACAGGTTACCCGATTGCAAAATTGGCTGCCAAGATTGCAGTTGGCTTGACCTTGGATGAGGTTATCAACCCAGTCACAGGTTCAACCTATGCCATGTTTGAACCAGCCCTTGACTATGTGGTTGCCAAGATTCCACGTTTCCCATTTGACAAGTTTGAAAAAGGGGAACGTCGTCTTGGTACCCAGATGAAGGCCACTGGAGAAGTTATGGCCATCGGTCGGAACATCGAGGAATCTCTCCTTAAGGCTTGTCGCTCTCTAGAAATTGGTGTCCATCACAATGAAATGCCTGAGCTTGCAGCTGTTTCAGATGATGCTTTGATTGAAAAAGTTGTCAAGGCTCAAGATGACCGTCTCTTCTACGTATCAGAAGCCATTCGTCGTGGTTATACACCAGAAGAGATTGCTGACTTGACTAAGATTGATATCTTCTACCTTGATAAACTCTTGCATATCTTTGAGATTGAGCAAGAATTGGGCGCACATCCTCAGGATGTCGATGTCCTGAAAACAGCAAAACTCAATGGTTTCTCAGACCGTAAGATTGCCGAACTCTGGGAAACGACTGCAGACCAAGTTCGCCAACTTCGTTTGGAAAACAAGATTATCCCAGTTTACAAGATGGTAGATACTTGTGCGGCAGAATTTGACTCTGAAACACCATATTTCTATTCAACCTATGGATGGGAAAATGAGTCTATCAAGTCTGATAAGGAATCTGTACTAGTCCTAGGTTCAGGTCCAATCCGTATCGGTCAAGGGGTTGAGTTTGACTATGCAACCGTTCACTCTGTTAAGGCTATCCAGGCAGCTGGTTATGAAGCTATCATCATGAACTCAAATCCAGAGACCGTTTCAACAGACTTCTCTGTATCAGATAAGCTTTACTTTGAGCCATTGACATTCGAAGATGTTATGAACGTCATTGACTTGGAACAACCAAAAGGGGTTATCGTTCAGTTTGGTGGTCAAACAGCCATCAACCTTGCGGAGCCATTGGCAAAAGCAGGTGTGACCATCCTTGGTACACAGGTTGCTGACCTAGACCGTGCTGAAGACCGCGACCTCTTTGAGCAAGCTCTAAAAGACTTGGACATTCCACAGCCACCAGGACAAACGGCTACCAATGAAGAAGAAGCAGTGCTTGCAGCTCGCAAGATTGGCTTCCCAGTTCTTGTCCGCCCATCTTATGTACTTGGTGGACGTGCCATGGAAATCGTTGAAAATGAGGAAGACCTTCGTTCTTACATGCGAACTGCTGTTAAGGCTAGTCCAGACCATCCAGTCCTTGTTGACTCTTATATCGTTGGACAAGAGTGTGAAGTCGATGCCATTTCAGACGGACAAAATGTCCTCATCCCAGGTATCATGGAGCATATTGAACGTGCTGGTGTCCACTCAGGTGACTCAATGGCCGTTTACCCACCACAAACCTTGTCGCAAAAGGTGCAAGAAACAATCGCAGACTATACTAAACGCCTAGCAATCGGTCTTAACTGCCTTGGAATGATGAACATCCAGTTTGTCATCAAGGATGAAAAAGTCTATGTTATTGAGGTTAATCCACGTGCCAGCCGTACGGTGCCATTCCTTTCTAAGGTAACCAATATCCCTATGGCTCAAGTAGCAACTAAGCTTATTCTTGGTCAAAGTTTATCAGAACTTGGCTACCAAGATGGTCTTTACCCTGAAAGCACTCGCGTTCATATCAAGGCACCTGTCTTCTCCTTCACGAAACTAGCTAAGGTAGACAGCTTACTTGGTCCTGAAATGAAGTCAACAGGGGAAGTTATGGGTTCTGATACGACTTTGGAAAAAGCTCTCTATAAGGCCTTTGAAGCTTCTTACCTCCACTTGCCAACTTTTGGTAACGTTGTATTTACCATCGCTGATGATGCCAAAGAAGAGGCCTTGGACTTGGCTCGTCGTTTCCAAAATATTGGCTATGGAATCCTTGCGACAGAAGGGACAGCAGCCTTCTTTGCTAGTCATGGCTTGCAAGCTCAACCAGTTGGTAAGATAGGTGATGACGATAAGGATATTCCAAACTTTGTTCGCAAAGGAAGAATACAAGCTATCATTAACACAGTTGGAACAAAACGAACTGCTGACGAAGATGGTGAGCAAATCCGCCGTTCAGCCATTGAACACGGGGTTCCCCTCTTCACAGCCATAGATACAGCTAACGCCATGCTCAAAGTATTGGAAAGCCGTAGCTTTGTTACAGAAGCTATTTAATACCCAATGAAAATCAAAGAGCAAACTAGGAAGCTAGCCGCAGGCTGTACTTGAGTACGGCAAGGCGACATTGACACGGTTTGAAGATATTTTCGAAGAGTATAAATAGGAAAATAAGTTGGACAAAAGGTTTTTAAGAAGATAAGGAAAACGCATAATATCAGGTGTTGAAAACCTTGATATTATGCGTTTTATTGTAGGAATATTTACTTCATTTTCTACTAAAATTATGTTTTTGAATAACCTCTATCTTAGTAGTTTGTATGGTCGCCCTCAATCAATTTTTACGATAGGCTTTAATACTGTGACTATACCACTCTTGCATTTCCTTTGATGGTGGTGTCATATAATCCCCATACATCTGAGTTAAAAATTGGTCATATTTTTTTGGAACTGGTAACATACGACCTTCAAACTCAGTTAAGATGAGTTCTTTAAAGGTATCAACTGGGAAGACTTCTTTCATCCCTTCCTTACCAATCCCAACTCCTCCTTCATATTGAGGAGTGCTGGTTGCAGCATTTTTGATTAGCTGATCAATTTTCTTGTAAAAGTAACGGGGATTGACCACTCGGAGGGCGTACCAGCTACATAATCTTAGAAAATCTTTTAATTTGCTGTCACCGTGAACTGCGCGTGATTTTTTGATATAAGCTAGTTGACGAAGGGCCACATACTTATAGCTCTTGTCGACAATGCTCAGGTCTGTAAAGCGATCAATTGGGAAGACATCGATGAAAAGGCTGGTGTCATGACGTTTGTACTTGACATGGTCTTCGATAACAGTAGAAGTGTCCAAAATCGATGCGAAATTATGGAAGTACCAAGAAGATGTATCGTAGGAAAGAACCTTGTAGCGAGGGTGATTTTCTTCTTCAATAATCTTCAATAAGCGCTCATAATCTTCACGATAGAGAGAAATATCAATATCATCATCCCAAGGAATCATACCTTTGTGGCGGATAGCTCCAAGCATGGTTCCATAACTTAGAAAATAAGGAATATCATGTTTCTTACAAGTCTCATCAATATAGTCTAGCAGGGTTAGTTGAATTTCTTTAATTTCTTCTTTTTCTAAATACTGCATCCTAATCCTCCAATTTGTAAGCGTGAAATTCATGACTGTAAAAGCGTTTTGCTTCTGGTGGTAGGGTCATATAATCTCCATAAAATTGTGTCAAAATAGTATCATATTTTTCAGGTGCGGGAAGGCTTAAATTCTCAAAGGGCAAATCGATTGTTTTATCAAAAGTACCACTTGGGAAGACTTCCTTTTCCTTAAATTTAGAAGGGATAAAAGCCATATACTGCCCATTCTCACGGCTATATTTTTGAATTTCTTTCTCGATTTTATGTGCGAAATAACGAGGAGAAACAGGTCGAAGGAGTAACCAGAAGGCTGTTCGTATCCAATCTTTTAAAAGGCTATCCTTATAGACAATATTTTTGTGTTTACTGAAAGACAGAAGTTTGAAGCTTTCCAGCTTATAACAAATATCAATGACCTTAGGATCATCAAAGCGATCCATAGGGAAAATGTCAATAAAGACACCAGATTCATAGGTTTTTGTATTCCGAGTATCAATAATTTTAGTTGTACTGTCGGCTATTTTGATAAAGTTGTTAAAGTAGTTCTTATCAGTTTCTAAGGATAGGAGCTTATACTTGCTTTTTTCCTTTTGAAAAATGTTAATAAATCGTTGGTAGTCTTCTCGAGGCATGGATAAATCAATATCGTCGTCCCAAGGAATAAAGCCTTGATGTCGAACTGCCCCAATCAGAGTACCGTAGTTCATAATATAGTTGATATTGTGCTTTTTACAGAGAGTATCAATATAATCCAAAATTTCTAATTCAATTTGTTTGGCATCTTCAATGGTTAGTTGTTTCATTTTAAACTCCTATGATTTTTTGAATTTATTTTTTAAGGCTAGGACATGGTTTAAAAATTCATAGAAAATGCTATCTTTTGTGAAGAAAAGTAGACTAATATAAGAGATAGCAGATAGCAAGACAATTAAACCAGTATTCATCAAAAATGGCAAATTAATGACCATATCCACAGGATACAATAAATTAATCAGGAAATAAATTCCTACAAAGGAAAGTGAAAAGAGAGAGTATCGAACAGTATAGCTAAAGATATGTCCTAAGTGGATGAGTTGTTTTCTATGGATGAAAATGATATAGAAGACAAGCAGAGAGGCCTCAGATAGCATAGTTGTCAGTAAGTAGTATTCAGGAGCCACGATATGGTTGAAAAAGAGGAGACTATTTAAGCCCAAATTGAGTAATCCTGCAAAGACTGTATAGACTGTGATACGTTTTTCATAGCCATTTGTAAAGAGAATTTGGGAACCAAGAATGGTATCTAGTGCCAGGATAATCGTCCGAAAAGCGAAGAGAGAGGTTAAGATACCGCCTCCGATATATTTTTCACTACCGTAAAGTAGAATGGCATTTGGTCCTAGAACCATGAGTCCGAAACTCAGTGGAATGATAAAGAAGTTAAAGATTCGACTTCCTCTGTTAACCAGAGAAACATAGGCTTCTTTGTCTCCTTTACCCAAATAGTAACTGAGACGAGGTACACTCACTCCGATAGCTCCTGTTACAACTCCAGCTATAACGGTCACAATTCGCTGAGCCATGGTATAGTAACTAACGTTGACATCAATCCCTGTTTTAACGAGGAAGAGACGATCCAAAAAAGTGAAGAGCATATTGGCATTGGCAAAGACCAACATGGCTGTTAAAGGGAGAAAGAGTGGTTTAAAATCACTTAGGTGAATCTTAACAAGTTTGATGTCTCTTTTAATCCAAAAATAACTAATCAGATAGTTAATTAGTGTCGATAAACTCATTACAAGTGTATAGACAACAATATCGTGTTCATTTTTAACAAAAAGGAAAATAGAGACCAACATGAGGATACGGATGAAGGCAGTCTTGTAAAAGAGAAAACTGTAATTTTCCAGAGCTTCATTAACCCATTCGATTGAAAAAATCTGGGCAATGAGTTGAATCCCCATAACAAGGTAGACTTTTTTGACGATTGGATTATCTGTAAAGAAGAGAGGATAGGCAAGGATATAGACAGCGGTAGTCAAAATCGTACAAGCTATGCACAAATAAAAAAGACTGGAGAAGGTCCTATTCAGATCTTTTTTGTTATCCTTGACATTACTGATGGCCCGTAAACCGTAGTTATAGACCCCATAAGTCGCAAAGGGCAAGAAAAATGACAAAATAGTGTCAACTGAGTTGAAGTAACCATAGTCAGTTCGGTCCAAGACACGCGCTACATAGGTTCCAGTTAGGATGGGAAAAATAATATTTAAGACACGAATTCCCATGTAGGATAGAGCATTTAATTTTATACTTTTCATTCAATTTACCTCGTTTTTCATTATATCATAAAGTCAGCTAATAAGAAATGAAGGGCAGTAATACTCTTCGAAAATCAAATTCAAACCACGTCAACGTCGCCTTGCCGTACTCAAGTACAGCCTGCGGCTAGTTTCCTAGTTTGCTCTTTGATTTTCATTGAGTATAAGTCAAGTAATCACTTTGAAGTTTCAAATCTTAATTTTAAGTTTTCTTTAAGGAAAGTATATTATTCTGAAGAACTCTAAAATTTCACAGCCATTTATTAGTAATGACTACAGAATTCCTAATCATTACTAGAAATGGACTAGTTTCTTTGAATAATAGAACTGCTTAATCCTCCTATTCTAGAACGGGAGGGCCGGTATTTCTTTCATGATAGAACTAGATTGTGGTATAATAGAGAGAATAAGTTTTTTTAGTAAGACAAAGGAGAAAATAGATGATTTATGCAGGAATTCTTGCTGGTGGAACTGGCACACGCATGGGAATCAGTAACTTACCAAAACAATTTTTAGAGCTAGGTGATCGACCTATTTTGATTCATACAATTGAAAAATTTGTCTTGGAACCAAGTATTGAAAAAATTGTAGTTGGTGTTCATGGAGATTGGGTTTCCCATGCAGAGGATCTTGTAGATAAATATCTTCCTCTTCATAAGGAACGTATCATCATTACAAAGGGTGGTGCTGACCGCAATACAAGTATTGAAAAAATCATTGAAGCTATCGATGCTTATCGTCCGCTTACTCCAGAGGACATCGTTGTTACCCACGATTCTGTTCGTCCATTTATTACACTTCGCATGATTCAGGACAATATCCAACTTGCTCAAAATCATGACGCAGTGGACACAGTGGTAGAAGCGGTTGACACTATCGTTGAAAGCACCAATGGTCAATTCATTACAGATATTCCAAATCGTGCTCACCTTTATCAAGGACAAACACCTCAAACATTCCGTTGCAAGGACTTCATGGACCTTTATGGCTCTCTTTCTGCTGAAGAGAAAGAAATCTTGACAGATGCATGTAAAATCTTTGTGATCAAAGGAAAAGATGTGGCCTTGGCCAAGGGTGAATATTCAAATCTGAAGATTACAACCGTAACAGATTTGAAGATTGCAAAAAGTATGATTGAGAAAGACTAGTAAAATGATTAATCAAATTTATCAACTAACTAAGCCCAAGTTTATCAATGTCAAATACCAGGAAGAGGCTATTGACCAAGAGAATCATATCCTCATCCGCCCTAATTATATGGCGGTCTGTCATGCGGATCAGCGTTACTACCAAGGAAAACGTGATCCCAAGATTTTGAATAAAAAGCTTCCAATGGCAATGATTCACGAGTCATGTGGAACCGTTATTTCTGACCCGACAGGAACCTACGAGGTTGGGCAAAAAGTTGTCATGATTCCCAATCATCCTCCTATGCAGAGTGATGAAGAATTCTATGAGAACTACATGACAGGGACTCATTTCTTGTCTAGTGGATTTGATGGCTTTATGAGAGAGTTTGTTTCTCTTCCTAAAGATCGTGTGGTGGCTTATGATGCTATCGAAGATACGGTTGCAGCCATTACAGAGTTTGTCAGTGTCGGCATGCACGCTATGAATCGTCTATTGACCCTTGCTCATAGCAAGCGGGACCGAATCGCCGTTATCGGAGATGGAAGTTTAGCTTTTGTAGTTGCTAATATTATAAATTATACTTTGCCAGAAGCAGAGATTGTGGTTATTGGTCGTCATTGGGAAAAGTTGGAACTTTTCTCATTTGCCAAAGAATGCTATATTACGGATAATATTCCTGAAGATTTGGCCTTTGACCATGCTTTTGAGTGTTGTGGTGGTGATGGTACTGGACCGGCTATAAATGACCTGATTCGCTACATTCGTCCTCAGGGAACGATTCTCATGATGGGCGTTAGCGAGTATAAAGTCAATCTCAATACACGCGATGCCTTAGAAAAAGGCTTGCTCTTGGTTGGTTCCTCTCGTTCTGGTCGCATCGATTTTGAAAATGCCATCCAAATGATGGAAGTCAAGAAATTCGCCAATCGTCTTAAAAATATACTTTATCTAGAAGAACCTGTAAGAGAAATTAAAGATATTCACCGTGTCTTTGCGACCGATTTAAACACAGCCTTTAAAACCGTGTTTAAGTGGGAAGTATAAGTGCTGGAGGTTAATTGTGGAGAAAATCATTAAAGAAAAAATTTCTTCCTTACTTAGTCAAGAAGAGGAAGTCTTCAGTGTTGAACAACTGGGGGGGATGACCAATCAAAACTATTTGGTCAAAACAACAAATAAGCAATACATTGTTAAGTTCTTTGGTAAAGGGACAGAAAAACTGATCAATCGTCAAGATGAAAAGTACAATCTTGAACTATTAAAGGATTTAGACCTAGATGTAAAAAATTATCTTTTTGATATTGAAGCTGGTATCAAAGTAAATGAGTATATCGAATCTGCGATTACGCTTGATGCGACTTCAATTAAGACTAAATTTGATAAAATTGCTCCAATTTTACAAACCATTCATGCTTCTGGCAAGGAATTAAGGGGAGAATTTGCTCCTTTTGAAGAAATCAAAAAATACGAATCTTTGATTGAGGAAAAAATCCCTTATGCCAACTATGAAGCTGTTCGAGAAGAAGTCTTCTCCTTAGAGAAAAGACTGGCTGACTTAGGTGTTGACAGAAAATCTTGTCATATCGATTTGGTGCCTGAAAACTTTATCGAATCACCTCAAGGACGTTTATATCTGATTGACTGGGAATATTCATCAATGAACGATCCAATGTGGGATTTGGCTGCCCTCTTTTTAGAGTCTGAATTCACTCGTCAAGAGGAAGAAGCTTTCTTATCTCACTATGAGAGTGAGCAAACACCTGTCTCTCGTGAAAAGATTGCCATCTATAAAATTTTGCAAGATGCTATTTGGAGTCTATGGACAGTCTACAAAGAAGAGCAAGGTGCAGATTTTGGTGACTATGGTGTGAGTCGTTACCAAAGAGCTGTTAAAGGTTTGTCATATTATGGAGGTTCAGATGAAAAATAAAAATGGAGTTTCTTTTGGTCTACTCTCAGGTATTTTCTGGGGTTTAGGTCTAACGATTAGTGCTTATATCTTTTCGATTTTTACAGATTTGTCACCCTTTGTGGTGGCTGCTGCTCACGATTTCTTGAGTATCTTTATCTTACTAGCTTTTCTCTTGGTAAAAGAAGGAAAAGTTCGTCTCTCAATTTTCTTAAATATTCGCAATGTTAGTGTTATCATCGGAGCCTTGCTAGCAGGCCCTATCGGTATGCAGGCTAATCTTTATGCGGTTAAGTATATCGGAAGTTCCTTAGCTTCATCAGTATCGGCTATTTACCCTGCGATTTCGGTTTTATTGGCTTTCTTCTTTTTGAAGCACAAGATTTCGAGAAATACTGTGTTTGGGATTGTCTTGATTATTGGAGGGATTATTGCTCAGACCTATAAGGTCGAACAGGTTAATTCCTTCTACATTGGGATTCTTTGTGCTTTAGTTTGTGCCATTGCATGGGGGAGTGAGAGTGTTCTTAGCTCCTTTGCCATGGAAAGTGAATTGAGTGAAATCGAAGCCCTCTTAATCCGTCAAGTAACTTCATTCTTGTCCTATCTTGTGATTGTGCTCTTCTCTCATCAGTCATTTGCAGAAGTGGCCAATGGACAATTGCTAGGTCTCATGATTGTCTTTGCAGCCTTTGATATGATTTCCTACTTGGCTTATTATATCGCTATCAATCGCTTGCAACCAGCCAAGGCTACAGGATTGAACGTGAGTTATGTAGTTTGGACTGTCTTGTTTGCAGTTGTTTTCTTGGGTGCACCACTAGATATGCTGACAATTATTACGTCACTTGTCGTCATAGCTGGAGTTTATATTATTATTAAAGAATAAAGGAGATTCGTGTGAAAGCCATTATCTTAGCAGCGGGGTTGGGAACTCGCTTGCGTCCTATGACTGAAAATACCCCTAAAGCCTTGGTTCAGGTTAATCAAAAACCCTTGATTGAATACCAAATTGAGTTTCTAAAAGAAAAAGGGATCAATGACATCATCATCATTGTTGGTTACCTTAAAGAACAATTCGATTACTTAAAAGAGAAATACGGAGTTCGCCTCGTTTTTAATGATAAATACGCTGACTACAATAACTTTTACTCTCTCTATCTTGTAAAAGAAGAATTAGCTAACAGTTATGTTATCGATGCCGATAACTATCTCTTTAAAAATATGTTCCGCAATGATTTGACACGTTCGACTTATTTTAGTGTTTATCGTGAAGATTGTACCAACGAATGGTTCTTGGTCTATGGAGATGACTACAAGGTTCAAGACATTATTGTTGATAGCAAAGCTGGTCGCATTCTTAGTGGTGTATCCTTCTGGGATGCTCCAACTGCAGAAAAGATTGTCAGCTTTATCGACAAGGCCTATGCAAGTGGTGAATTTGTTGATCTCTATTGGGACAATATGGTTAAGGATAATATCAAAGAGCTGGATGTCTATGTTGAAGAATTAGAAGGCAACAGCATCTATGAAATCGATAGTGTCCAAGACTATCATAAATTAGAAGAAATTCTTAAAAACGAAAATTAAAGATTTTGTATGTGAGCTATAATCTCGATAAAAATAGTTACATCAAAATGAAATAGGAATTAGGCGAATCAATTGGGGAAGTCAAATTAATGTGTTCGTATCCTATGTCAATCTATTATACAAGAAAAGCGCAAATAAAAAATCTCCAGATTAGGAACCATCAGTGAGTTCTCTAGTCTGGAGATTTTTCAATATACTTCGTTATTGGGAGGTTACGATTTACTATAAATGAGTATAAAATTGAGTTTTGTCTAGCTTCTAGCTCATTCATTTGTTGTCTTAGATAACTCGCGTCCCACTTGACCATCTTTTAAACAATTAATCTCGGTAATCTCGCTATTCTTGGCAGTATCAACACTATTTTGGACTTGGCTTGGTCAATTTGAGGTGTTGCATCGTATTCTTTGGACTCTATGGCTGCTTTTACAGCATTCTCCTCTTTCGTAAGATGTTGGATACCATTAATCGTAGCCTTCTTCTCGTTAGCTTTTTGATCAAGTTTTTCGTAGGCTGCTGTATGCGTTGCTGGGGTTGGATTATCAACACTATCAATCGCAGTCAGACCATTCTGCTTAGCTTGTTCAACA
>NZ_VMLZ01000014.1:0-1318 GCF_013276955.1 Streptococcus sp. 1453 | reverse complement strand
GCTATCGCAATTGTGGATAGTAACTACTTCTCAGATGACTTGGCTTTTCATAGCTTTAGCATGCGCGAGGACACGACAGGTGAAGTTTTAACAATTACAAACAATGGACAGGAAAACCATCTAGTAAAGATGGCATTCTTGGAATTAAAAAAACTCTAAGCAGGCAGAGCCTGCTAACTCATGACAGAAAAAGAAGTTTAGCTTATAATGAAGATGAACAATACAAATCCGTGGTGTCTAATAGGGCTTTTCCTAGCCTGTTAAAAAAACTGGATGAACAAGAGTCATGAGATAACTCGAATATGCCTTGAGCATGAAAATAAAATTACTAGTAGCCTCTTGTTCTATTGTTCAAATAGTTAACAGGAGGTTTTTATAATGGAAGTCATGATTGAAACGTGTTGTGGTATTGATGTCCACCAAAAATCCATTGTTTGTTGTATTCTAGATGGTCCACTAGATACTAATAAGCCAAAGAAAATTCAGAAGAAATTTGGGACAACTACTGTAGCTCTTCACAATGCCTTAGATTGGTTGGTGGAAAACCATGTCACACATGTCTTTTTTGAAAGTACTGGGCAATATTGGCTCCCTCTCTTTAATATCTTTTCAGATTCTAATCTCGTCTTGGTACTTGCCAATCCTCAACATATCAAGAATGTGCCTGGTCGAAAAACAGACATGAAAGATGCCGAATGGATTGCTCAACTCGGCCGTTGCGGACTAATTGAACCTTCCTATATCCCTGCTCCTGAAGTAGTACAGCTTCGTTTACTGACACGTCGCATGCGTTCTTACAAGCAGCGTCAAACTCAAGTCAAAAATGAAATTCACAATCTCTTACAACGGGCTAATATCAAGCTAACAAGTTATCTTTCTGATATTTTTTCTAAGACAGGGCGATCACTTTTAAAATTATTTATTAACGGAGAAAGCATTAATGTAGAATCTGTTATCCCTTGTATCCAAAAGCGAGTGAAAGCAAGTCCAGAAGAACTTGTTGAAGCGATGGAAGGAAAGTTGTCACTAGAAGATCGCTTCCTCTTAGACCAGAGCTTAGAGGAATATCAGATGTATCAGGAACTCATTGAAAAATTGACCGATGAGATTCAACACTACATCGAAAAGGAGTTTCCCTGAGGAAAATAGGATACTTCAAACCATTCCTGGTGTGAATGAAAACTGTGCTGCCACTATTCTAGCTGAGATTGGACCAACTGTTACAGCCTTTCCATCCGATGCACACTTAGCATCCTGGGCTGGACTATGCCCAGGATCTTATGAGAGTGCTGGCATTAAAAAATCCTCACACATTACG
>NZ_VMLZ01000013.1:0-94724 GCF_013276955.1 Streptococcus sp. 1453 | reverse complement strand
AATCCTGTCTTCCCGATACATGGCGGTGTAGCTCAGCTGGCTAGAGCGTCCGGTTCATACCCGGGAGGTCGGGGGTTCGATCCCCTTCGCCGCTATAATGATCTTGTCGGACCTTTAGCTCAGCTGGTTAGAGCTCTCGGCTCATAACCGAGTGGTCGTAGGTTCAAGTCCTACAAGGTCCATTTGAATATTGGAGGATTACCCAAGTCCGGCTGAAGGGAACGGTCTTGAAAACCGTCAGGCGTGTAAAAGCGTGCGTGGGTTCGAATCCCACATCCTCCTTTTTATTAACGCGGGATGGAGCAGCTCGGTAGCTCGTCGGGCTCATAACCCGAAGGTCGTAGGTTCAAATCCTGCTCCCGCAATAAGGCTCGGTAGCTCAGTTGGTAGAGCAATGGATTGAAGCTCCATGTGTCGGCGGTTCGATTCCGTCTCGCGCCATTTTTACTTATAGTATGTATGCGGGTGTAGTTTAGTGGTAAAACTACAGCCTTCCAAGCTGTTGTCGCGAGTTCGATTCTCGTCACCCGCTTTGAACTTTGTTCAAATTACCAAGTTTTTTAACTTGGGCGCGTAGCTCAGGTGGTTAGAGCGCACGCCTGATAAGCGTGAGGTCGGTGGTTCGAGTCCACTCGTGCCCATTAATTGGAGAATTACTCAAGAGGCTGAAGAGGACGGTTTGCTAAATCGTTAGGTCGGGTAACTGGCGCAAGGGTTCGAATCCCTTATTCTCCGTTTTAATGAGAGTTTGTAACTCTCTTTTTTATTTTTAGAGACAATAAAACTTCAGATCTGTAAAACTTAATTGAATTACTAATCTGAAGTTATTTTTATATCGTTTATATTATAATTGTGTTATTTCACTTCCAACCCTTGAGTGAAATTTCTCCGCTATTGAGCCAGATTTCTTTTCCGTTATCACATTGAACTAAAAGTTTGCCATTTTCAGAGATATCTTTAGCAAATCCCTTGTGGTCTTTTTGATCTAGTGTGAAAGTAACTTCTTTTCCTAGAACGAATGACTGTTTTTTATATAGGTATAATAGTTCCTCTGCTGGTGTTTCGAAGAAAGCACGCCAGATTTCTATGATCAATTCATTCCTTGTTATAGGAGCTGTAGTTTTAAATAAGCTAGCAGCTTTTTCTTTTAATTCCTGAGGGAAGTCTTTAATAGTGAAATTGATACCTACTCCAATAATGATATCTGTGACTAAGCTTGTTTCTACAGAGGTCATTGCTTCAGTGAGAATTCCTCCAATTTTATGATTTTTGAGGTAGATATCGTTGACCCATTTTATGTCGACATCTATTAAAGTTAGGTTCTTAATGGCTTTGTAGACAGCTCCTGCTACAAGTAGTGTGTAGGATGGTAATTTGTCGTAAGGTAGATTTGGTTTAAGATGGAGTGTCATATAAATGCCACCTTGTGGTGAGTAGAAAGAACGTTGAAATCGACCTCGGCCTGCTGTTTGATAGGAAGCTAGATAGAGGGTATTTGCTTCATGGCCTAAATCAATTGCTTCTTTTGCATCTAGTTGTGTTGAGCTTGTTTCGGGTTTAAAGCTGACTTTAATTGGAAGATTTTCTTCTAGAATCTCTGGAAGAATAAGGTCACCATTCATCAGTTTATATCCTCTATTTTTGATACTATCAATTTCAATGCCTTCTTGTTCTAGTCGCTTGATAGCTTTCCAAATTGATGTTCGGCTTAGGGATAGTTCCTCTGCAATCTTTTCTCCGCTGATATAGTCGGTTTCTTTAGCTAGAATCTGATAGACAGCTTGGTAGGATTTCATAGTGTTTCCTTTCTCACTAGTTGGTATTGAGAGTATTCTTTTCTTGTATGACTTGGAGTCTGATTAAAGTATTGTTTATAAGCTTTTGAAAAATGGAGTGGATCTGAAAAACCTACTGAGTATGCAATTACCTTGATGGACTCTTGGGTATTTTCGAGAAGTTGTTTAGCTCGGTGCATTCGAACGTAGAGTAGGTATTCTTTGGGTGATAAGGTGTTAAATTCTTTGAATACGCTTGATAAGTAGCTTCTGTGAACGGATAGTTCTTTTGCTAAATCTTGAATTGTAAGTGATTGAGGATAGTGGCTATCAATTAATCGTTTGCATTCAAGATAGAGTTGGTGAGTTGATGAAATATTCTTTTTTTTCTGATTGGGAGCAATAGTTCCCAGATGAAACATCAGTTCATGGAGTTGTCCCATGATATGGAGTTGAGCTAATTCATTTGATTTTGAAATCTGAGCGAAGCGAACAATGTCTGAGATGAGTTTTGCAGTGGTCTGGGTATGACAAGTTTCAGATTGGATGAGATAGGATTGATCAGAAATTTGAGAAAGAGCAAAATAGTCAGGAGCTTTCCCTCCAGTGATTCCTAACCAGTAGTAGGCCCAAGGTTCTTCACTATCTGCTTGATAAAAGGTTAGTTCATCTGGTTTTAATAGAAAGAAATCTCCTTCTTTTAAATCAACAATTTTACCCTTGTAATGAAATTTTCCTTGTCCTTTAGTAATGTAATGTAGGACGTATGTATCTCGAATTGTTGGCCCAAAAGAGTAATTTGGTGTGCATTCTTCATATCCATAAAAGCTTAGGGAAAGGTCAATTGTTCCAGTCTGGTATTCTGAAAAAACTAGCATGTGCTACCTCCTACCTAACATTTTACCATATTCTTGAGACATTTTTCTATTTTAGAAAGCGATTTCAGATGATAAAATAGAGTCAATAAAGTGATGAGGTGAAGTAAATGGGAGTTAGGATAGAGAATAATCTATTTTATGTTGAGAGTAAAAATCTAAGTTTGATTATTGAAAATCGAAATGGGTACCTACTTTTGAAACATTTAGGAAAGACTATTAAGAACTATAAAAGTTCCAATAGTGTTTATGAACGAGACCATGCCTTTTCAGGAAATCCAACAGCTACTAATCGAACCTTTAGCTTAGATACGCAACGTCAAATTTTTGGACAACATGGTTTGGGTGACTTTAGAAAACCAACTTTACAGGTTCAGCATGATGCAACTGAAGTAACAGACTTTCGATTTGTAGAAACAAAGATTTTAAAAGGTCAGAATGGTCCACAGGGCTTACCTTCTCCACATAGCATGGACGATACAGAGACTCTTGTCTTAATGTTAGAAGATTCTAAGGCTCAACTTAGTCTGACTTTGTATTATACTGCTTTTAATAATGATTCGACAATTGCTAGCTACAGTAAATTAGAGAATAATAGTAATCAGGAAGTTGTCATCCATAAAGATTTTTCTTTTATGGCTGATTTCCCTGCTGCAGCTTACGAAATCGTAACTCTGCAGGGTGCTTATGCTCGTGAAAAGACTGTTAGACGTCAACAGGTAGAACAAGGAATCTTTTCGATTAGTTCAAACCGTGGGGCTTCTGGGCATGCTCAAACACCAGCTCTTCTACTATGCGAACAAGGAGTCACAGAGGATGCTAGGAATGTGTTTGCTATTCAACTAATGTATAGTGGAAACTTTGAAGCTTTTGTTCAAAAAAATCAATTGAATGAAGTTCGGGTGGCTATTGGCATAAATCCGGAAAATTTTTCTTGGAAGTTAGACCCTGAGGAATACTTTGAAACACCGGTAGCTTTAGTGACTTATTCAGATAAGGGATTAACTGGTGTTAGTCATGAAAGTCATAATTTTGTACTGAAGCACATTCTGCCAAGTAAATTTTCTAAAAAAGAACGCCCAATTCTAATCAATAACTGGGAAGCTACTTACTTTGACTTTCAGAGAGAAAAGCTGTTAGAGCTAGCTGATGAAGCTAAGAAAGTTGGCATTGAACTTTTTGTATTAGATGATGGGTGGTTTGGTAATCGCTTTGATGATAATCGTGCTTTAGGTGATTGGGTTGTTAATGAGAAAAAACTGGGTGGAAGTCTAGAAAGTCTGATTTCAGCAATCCACGAAAGAGGTTTGCAGTTTGGGATTTGGTTAGAACCTGAGATGATTTCTGTAGATAGTGATTTGTATCGTAAACATCCTGACTGGGCTATTCAGGTTCCTGGCTATGAGCATACTTATTCTCGGAATCAATTAGTACTTAATCTTGCCAATCCTCAGGTAGTAGAATACTTGAAAAATGTCTTAGATGAACTCCTATCTTATCATGAGATTGATTACATTAAATGGGATATGAATCGTAATATGACTAACCTGGGGAATGGTTCGAACTATATAGAGACACAGATGCAATCTCATCAGTACATGCTGGGGCTTTATGAACTTGTCGCTTATCTGACAGAGAAGCACAGCCATATTCTCTTTGAGTCCTGCTCTGGTGGTGGTGGACGAAATGATCTTGGTATGATGCGCTATTTTCCACAAGTCTGGGCTAGTGATAATACAGATGCTATTGCACGTTTACCAATTCAATATGGCTCATCCTATCTCTATCCAACCATTTCTATGGGGGCTCATGTGTCAGCAGTACCGAATCATCAGATGGGACGGATGACACTATTGGAAACTCGTGGTCATGTAGCAATGATGGGAAATTTGGGATATGAGCTTGATTTGACAAGTTTATCCGATGAAGAGAAAGCTACGATTGCTAATCAGGTGAACTTGTATAAAGAATTACGACCAGTAGTTCAGTTAGGACAACAGTATAGACTCATTAACCCTGATACTGAATCCAATGAAGCAGCTGTACAATTTAATTACAAAAATCAAACGATTGTAACCTACGTTCGCGTTTTGTCAGTTGTAGAGACAATGGAAACAACTTTAAAGTTAAAAGATTTGGATGAAGAGGGACTGTATGAATTACAGGAAAATGGCGAAGTTTACTCAGGTGCAGAACTCATGTATGCAGGCTTAACTGTTATCTTATCCCAAGGAGATTTTTTGAGTAGACAGTATATTTTTAGAAGACTATAATAAAGGTGTATAAATTTATAAAGGAGGCTTTCCAATGAAATGGTATAAGAAAGCAGGTTTTCTTTTAGCAGCTGGTGCTAGTGTACTAGGCCTAGCAGCTTGTGGTCAGAATAATCAATCGACTGATGGAAAGGTAATGATTGAATTTTTTAACCAGAAGACCGAAATGGCGGATACTTTGCAAAAAATTGTAGATCATTTTGAAAAGGATCATCCTACTATTGATGTAAAACTGACGACTGTTCCGGCAGCTGGAATTGTTCTGAAGACTCGGATTTTATCAGGAGATGTTCCAGATATTGTTAATATCTATCCTCAAAATATAGATTTTCAGGAGTGGGCAAAAGCAGGTTACTTTACAGATATGACAGGGAAATCTTATCTTGAGAACATTAAGAATGACTATGCAGAAAAGTATGCAATCAATAATAAGATTTATAGTGTTCCTTTAACTGCTAACCTTTATGGAATCTATTACAATAAAACAAAGTTTAAAGAATTAGGACTTGAGGAACCGAAGACTTTTAAAGAGTTTCAAGAGATTGTTAAAAAGATAAAAGATAGTGGGAATTCTCCGTTTGCAGTTGCAGGCAATGAAGGATGGACATTAAACGGTTATCACCAACTTTCTCTCATTACCATTACAGGCAGTGGAGACGCAGCTAATAACTATCTTCGCTTTTCAAAACCAAACGCTATCTCTGTAGATGATGCTATTTTAAAAGCAGATGCAGAACGACTAGATTTATTGGCGGATAATGCTCAAGATGGATGGCGTGGTGCCTCTTATAACGATGCGGTGGTAGCATTTTCGAATGAAAAAACCTTGATGATGCCACAAGGATCATGGGCATTAGCGGCAATTAATCAACAGGATCCAAAATTCGATGTGGGGATGTTTGCCTTCCCAGGAGAAGAAGTAGGAAAAGAAGTCACTGTTGGTGCAGGGGACATGGCATTATCAATTTCAGCTACTACCAAACATCCTAAAGAAACCGAAGAATTTATCAGCTATATGACTAGTCCAAAAGCTATGCAGGCATATTATGATGTGGATGGATCACCAGTTGCTGTAAAAGGTGTACAGGAAAAAGAAGATTCAGCACTTGCAGAGATTTCTAAACTAGCATTTACGGATAAACATTATGTTTGGTTGGGCCAACACTGGAATTCTGAAGAAGATTTTTTCAATCTAAGTGCAGGTTACTTGATGGATAAAAATCTGAAAAATATGGCAAAAAATCTCAATGCTTTCTTTAATCCAATGAAGGCAGATTTGGACTAGAATAGGAGTTAAGATGATATGGCTATCCGAAAATTTTTAAATAAATACTGGGGTTGGACTTTTTTGCTCATCCCGCTTGCATTACAAGCTATCTTCTTTTACTTTCCGATGGTACAAGGTGCTTTCTATAGTTTGACTAACTGGACTGGATTGACCTATAATTATAAATTTGTTGGTCTGAATAACTACAAATTGCTGATGATTGATGGGAAATTCTTCACAGCCATAGCTTTTACTTTGATTTTAACTCTGGCATTGATTATTGGAGAGATTACAATTGGGATGGTTGTAGCTCGAGCCTTAAATTCTAAGATGAAAGGGCAGACCTTCTTTAGAGCATGGTTCTTTTTCCCAGCGGTTTTGTCTGGTTTGACAGTTTCCTTGATTTTTAAACAATTCTTTAACTATGGTCTTCCAACGATTGGAAAAATTTTAGGGATTAGTTTTTTACAAGAAAGTCTATTAGGAACACCTATCGGTGCGGTAGTGGCAACTATTTTTGTTCTTTTATGGCAAGGAGTAGCAATGCCAATTATTCTCTTTCTTGCTGGTCTTCAGAGTATTCCATCTGATATTTTGGAGGCGGCATCAATTGATGGTGCAACAAGCAAACAAACCTTTTGGAAGATTGAGTTACCATATTTGTTGCCAACGATTTCTATGGTTTTTATCCTAGCTCTTAAGTCCGGTTTGACTGCCTTTGATCAAATTTTTGCCTTGACGAGTGGTGGTCCTAATAATGCTACAACGTCTCTTGGTCTTTTAGTCTATAACTATGCCTTCAAGAGTAATCAATATGGATATGCGAATGCAATTGCCTTGATTTTATTCTTAATTATTGGGATTGTTTCTCTTATCCAAATCAAACTATCAAAGAAATTTGAAATCTAATAGGGGAGTCTTACACATGAAAAAAGAAGAAAAATTGAATCAGTTTTGGAAGTATGTCCTCTTGATAGTAGGTGGTATTCTCATACTTGTTCCTTTGTTGGTAACGGTTTTTAGTTCCTTCAAGACAACCAAGGATATCATGAATCATTTCTTTGGTTTGCCCAATCCTTTTACCTTAAGTAATTATGAACGATTGATTTCGGATGGGATTGGAGGCTATTTCTGGAATTCAGCTGTTATTACGGTATTATCATTGATTGTAGTAGCCTTCTTTATACCAGCTGCAGCTTATTCCATTGCTCGAAATATGTCCAAGAAAAAAGCCTTTGCAATTATGTATTCGCTCTTGATCTTAGGGATATTTGTTCCATTTCAGGTGATTATGATTCCTATCACAGTTATGATGAGCAAACTTGGCCTGGCAAATATGTGGGGGTTGGTACTACTTTATCTAACTTATGCAATTCCACAGACTCTCTTCTTGTATGTTGGTTATATTAAAATCAGTGTACCAGATAGTTTAGATGAAGCTGCAGAAATTGATGGGGCTGATCGATTTACAACTTACCGTCGAATTATCTTTCCAATGCTGAAGCCCATGCATGCTACAAGCTTGATTATCAATGCATTATGGTTCTGGAATGACTTTATGTTGCCATTGTTGATTTTGAATAAGGATTCCAAGCTGTGGACTTTGCCTCTCTTCCAGTACAACTACCAAGGTCAGTATTTTAATGACTATGGGCCAAGTTTTGCATCCTATATTGTGGGAATTGTAACAATTACTGTCGTCTACCTCATCTTCCAAAAACATATTATTTCAGGAATGAGCAACGGAGCAGTGAAGTAAGAAGAACTCATGGAATCTATAGTCTCTGACACAGAGGAAGGGTTCAGCTTGTTGATAATTCTATGTAGAAAACAAGAAAGTGGTACTTAGTTTATTGAAGTCTATATTTAGTACGAGTTTGATGATAAACAGAGATTTAATACTTAATGAAAATCAAAGAGCAAACTAGGAAGCTAGCCGCAGGTTGCTCAAAGCACAGCTTTGAGGTTGCAGATAAAGCTGACGTGGTTTGAAGAGATTTTCGAAGAGTATAACATGAATTTGATTTACGAAGCCAAGTCATATGAGACTTGGCTTCAATTAGAACAAGGAGAGTAATGATGCCAATTCAAAATAAAACTATGTTGATTACCTATTCAGATAGTCTGGGAAATAATCTTAAAGACTTATATGAGAATTTGGAAGAGCATTTTGGAGATGCTATTGGGGGAGTTCACCTTCTACCATTTTTCCCATCAACAGGTGATCGTGGATTTGCGCCAGTTGACTATGACGAAGTGGACTCAGCTTTTGGTGATTGGGAGGATATTAAGCGTTTAGGTGAGAAATATTATCTTATGTTTGACTTTATGATTAATCATATTTCTCGTCAATCCAAGTATTATAAGGACTATCAAGAAAAACATGAAGCCAGTGAATTTAAAGATCTCTTTTTAAACTGGGATAAGTTTTGGCCAGAAAACCGTCCGACACAGTCTGATGTAGATTTAATTTACAAGCGTAAGGATCGTGCACCAAAGCAAGAGATTGTTTTTGAAGATGGGTCAGTGGAACATTTGTGGAATACCTTTGGTGAGGAGCAGATTGATCTTGATGTGACCAAAGAAGTAACTATGGAATTTATCCGTAAGACCATTCAGCACTTGGCAAGTAATGGGTGTGATTTGATTCGTCTAGATGCCTTTGCTTATGCAGTGAAGAAATTGGATACTAATGATTTCTTTGTAGAACCAGATATTTGGGATTTATTGGACAAAGTTCGAGATATCGCTGCTGAGTATGGGACAGAGCTCTTACCTGAGATTCATGAACATTATTCGATTCAGTTTAAAATAGCGGATCACGATTACTATATTTATGATTTTGCGCTTCCAATGGTGACACTCTATACTCTTTACAGTTCCAGAACAGAGCGTTTGGCTAAGTGGTTAAAGATGAGCCCGATGAAGCAATTTACGACGCTAGACACCCATGATGGGATTGGAGTGGTGGATGTCAAGGATATCCTGACAGATGAGGAGATTGACTATGCTTCAAATGAACTCTATAAGGTTGGAGCTAATGTCAAACGTAAGTACTCCAGTGCCGAGTATAACAATTTAGATATCTACCAAATCAATTCAACTTACTATTCTGCGCTTGGAGATGATGATGTCAAGTATTTCCTTGCTCGTTTAATTCAAGCTTTTGCTCCAGGTATTCCCCAGGTCTACTATGTGGGGCTACTAGCAGGAAAGAATGATTTGAAATTATTAGAAGAAACTAAAGAAGGTCGAAATATTAATCGTCATTACTATAGCAATGAGGAAATAGCAGAAGAAGTCCAACGTCCTGTAGTGAAGGCCCTTCTCAATCTATTTTCTTACCGTAATCGATCAGTAGCATTTGATTTAGAAGGAACTATTGACGTTGAAACACCAACAGCCCACAGCATTGTAATCAAACGTCAAAATAAAGATAAGTCCGTAACAGCAGTAGCAGAAATTGATCTGCAAAATCAGACTTATCGGGTAATTGAAAACGGAATTGAAGTAACATTTTGAAGCCTTGATATGGTTGATGAAATAGGGTTTTTATTTTAGAAAACGTTTCCTTTGTTTTCAAATTGCTAAAAAAGTGGTACAATATAGGATAGCTTACTATTATCTGAATCAGCTGATTTGGAGAGAAAGGATTCATTTTGAAATCAATAGGCTTTATTGAAAAGCTGAGAGGGTTGTCTAGTAAAGAGCTGATTTTATTGGGAATTATCCTGAGTATCTTTTTACCCTTTTATCTTTTTGTAGTTGTATTCTGTTTATATATTATCAGTTTGATTTTTACAGGAGACATGAAAAGTATTCTTCAGAAAATGGGGGAGCATCCGATGCTGCTTCTTTTTCTTGGCTATAGTACTGTAATATCCATTTTTGCACAAAATTGGATGGGAGTTGTGGCTTCAGTAGGAATTTTTCTATTTACTGTTTTCTTTTTGCACTATCAGTCGATTTTATCCCATAAATTCTTTCGCTTGATTTTGCAGCTCGTCTTGTTTGGTAGCGTCTTGTCAGCTGTTTTTGCGAGTTTAGAACATTTCCAAATTGTGAAGAAATTCAACTATGCTTTTCTTTCACCCAATATGCAGGTCTGGCATCAGAATCGTGCAGAAGTGACCTTCTTTAATCCTAATTATTATGGAATTATTTGTTGTTTCTGTATCATGATTGCTTTCTATCTGTTTACAACGACCAAGTTGAATTGGTTGAAAGTATTTTGTGTGTTTGCAGGCTTTGTGAATCTCTTTGGATTGAACTTTACTCAAAATCGAACTGCCTTTCCTGCTATTATCGCTGGAGCCATTATTTATCTCTTTACGACCATTAAAAACTGGAAGGCCTTTTGGCTTAGTATAGGGGTCTTTGCGATTGGCTTGAGTTTCCTCTTTTCCAGTGATTTGGGAGTTCGGATGGGGACTTTAGACTCTTCTATGGAAGAACGCATTTCTATCTGGGATGCTGGGATGGCCTTGTTTAAGCAAAATCCTTTTTGGGGTGAGGGGCCATTGACCTATATGCACTCGTATCCTCGGATACATGCTCCTTATCATGAACATGCTCACAGCCTTTATATTGATACGATTCTGAGTTACGGAATTGTGGGGACTATTTTATTAGTTTTGTCTTCTGTTGCTCCTGTTCGCTTGATGATGGATATGAGTCAGGAGTCGGGGAAACGTCCGATTATCGGTCTTTATCTGTCTTTCCTTACAGTGGTTGCTGTGCATGGAATCTTTGACTTGGCCCTCTTCTGGATTCAGTCAGGTTTCATTTTCTTGCTAGTTATGTGCAGTGTTCCATTGGAGCATCGAACCTTGGTATCGGACATGACGGATTAAGTTTATAAGATTGAAATCTTCTACCTTGTGTAGGAGATTTTTTATATACACTGGGCATGTCGTGTATCTGAGGTGTAAGTCCTCTGTAGGGATCCACTATCGGTGAATACAATAGCTCTCCCCAAGCCTGACTATCGTGAGGTAGTGGATTAAAATGGTCTGGGGATAGATCGTTTTAAGTCTGACGCAGGAAATAAGAATTGTCAAAGGAAGGGATAGCGAAATCGTGGCACTACTAACAGGAACGTGATAGCAAGGCGTATATAGTGGATAAGGTAGCGAGAAATTTTAAAGTATAAAAGATAGTCTTAATCTATATGTGTAAATCACGAAAGTAATTGAATTCGGAATAAGGTTGGTGTGAAAAAGATATAGTAAACTGAATCTTGAATACTAGAATGATACTTCTACAATATTGTTATAATTTAGTTTGAATTCCAAAATCACATTGTTCAGTCTGTATTTCGCTTTACTATAGGGCTTCCTAAGCTCCAAAGTTTCTGCATCAAATTTCCTATTTTCGCTGTAGCCTTTGATACTTCGAACGATAATTTGAATCATATATTCAGAAAAAATGAAAAATTTGTGTTAATAAGCCTAAATATTCTGAAAATTCGTTTATTTTTCTTGAAACATCTTAAAATCTATGGTATAATCGATAATAACCTATACTTTATTACGAGGAGTGAAGAAATGAAAAAAAGTCAAGTGCTTGCTGTAGCAGGAGCTACCTTATTAGCGTCAGGAGTTCTAGCTGCGTGTTCAAACACTAGTTCAAATAATGCGAAACTAGCAAAAGATTACCAATATGTTTATCAAACAGATCCAGAAACCTTGGATTATATCGTCAGCAATATCGATTCAACATCATTCATCACAACAAATGCTGTAGATGGTTTGTTGGCTAACGATAAATATGGTAATCTGGTTCCTTCTATTGCTGAATCATGGACAGTTTCAAAAGATGGTTTGACGTATACCTATAAAATCCGTAAGGATGCTAAATGGGTGACAGCAGAGGGAGAAGAGTACGCTCCTGTCACTGCTAAAGACTTCGTTACTGGTTTGAAACATGCGGTAGATGGAAAATCAAAAGGACTTTCAATCGTTAGCTCTTCTATTAAGGGATTAGAAGCATATATTAAGGGTGAAACAAGCGATTTTTCAACCGTCGGAGTAAAAGCACTCGATGATCAAACACTAGAATATACTTTGAACCAGCCAGAAACTTTCTGGAATGACAAGACTACTAGTGGTGTTTTGATGCCAGTTAATGAAGAATTCTTAGCTTCAAAAGGGGAAGGTTTTGGTTCTCCAACAGATGCTAACTCTATTCTTTATAACGGTCCATTTGTCTTGAAGGCTGTAACTCCTAAATCATCTATCGAGATGGCTAAAAATGACGCTTACTGGGACAAAGAAAATGTAAAAATTGAGAACGTTAAGTTCACTTTCTGGGACGGTAAGGATCAAGATGTAATTGCCAAAGGTTTTTCTGATGGTCAATATAGCAAAGCTCGTATCTTCCCTACAAGTTCTACATATGAAAAATATGCAGCTGACTTCAAAGATAACATTTACTTTAACGAACCAGGTGCTGGTGTTGCAACTGTCAGCTTGAACTATGGCCGTACAACTTATAACCACACTGCTAAGACAAGTGATGCCCAAAAGACATCTACTCAAAAAGCTTTGCTAAATAAGGAGTTTCGTCAAGCCTTGAACTTTGCGGTCGATCGCAATTCTTATTCAGCTCAAACAAATGGTACCGATGGAGCTGCAGTAGCCATCCGTAATACGTTTGCACCTTATAATCTTCAAGTTGGTAAGAAAACATTTGGTGAATTGGTACAAGATAGCTTGGCTAAGACAAATTCTTCTACTTGGTCAAACGTATCTCTAGCAGATTCTCAAAATGGACTTTACAATGAAGAAAAAGCTAAAGAAGTCTTTGCTAAAGCTAAATCAAGCCTACAAGCTGAAGGTGTTGAATTCCCAATCCACTTGGATGCCTTGGTTATCCAAGAATCAACAGCGGTTGTAAACCGTGTTCAATCATTGAAACAATCAATTGAAAAAGTATTGGGTTCAGATAATGTTGTTGTAGACTTGCAACAAATGACTCAAGCAGAAGCTTTACCAATTTCATTTAGTGCTCCAACAGCTAAAGAGCAAGATTGGGATATCCACACCTTGCTAGGATGGAACCCTGACTATCAAGATCCTTCTACTTTCTTGGATCAGTTTGTCATCAAGGGAGGAAACACTCGCCTTTACCTTGGTATTGACCAAAACACTGATGCATCAGTAGTAAGCAAACTTGCTTTAGCTGACTATGGAAAATTACTTGATGATGCAAACAGCGAAAACCAAGATGTTCAAAAACGTTATGAAAAATACGCGGTAGCACAAGCTTGGTTGACTGACAATGCTTTGACAATTCCAGTAATGGCTTCTCCTAAAGAAACAGCCGTTTCATATGTTTCAAAAGTTCTACCATTTAGCTCATCATATTCTGTAGCCGGCCTTAAAGGTGAAAATTCAGGATACTTGAAGTACACTGAAGTTGGTGAAAAAGCAATCACCAAAGAAGAGTATGAAAAAGCTCGTGAAAAATGGTTGAAAGAAAAAGCTGAATCAAATGAGAAAGCTCAAAAAGAATTGGCAAGTCATGTGAAGTAAATAATTTCTAATAGAACTTTCTCTCCATGAGGAGAAGGTTCTTTTGGGATTTTTAAAGGAAATAATATGAAAAAATATATTTTTATGCGTGTTTTGCGGTCATTGGTTTCGATTTTCTTAGTAACGACTTTGACCTACACGATTATCTATACCTTGGTTCCTCGAAAATTGATTTTCAAGCAGGATCCTAACTATAATAAAATTGCAACAACGGCTGATAAACGTGATAACTATGAAAATACTGTGTTTGAGCGTATGGGCTACATTGAGTATTATGATACTAAGGAGTTGCAAGAAAAGGCAAGTAGCATGGATTCTTCTGTAACAGTAGAGGCAAATGCGACCAATAAAGCTATTTATGAAAAGTACATCAATCAATTAGGTCATGGTTGGACTTTGGGAGAATTTACTGAAAGTGGTCAATTCTATGCTACTCGTGAAATTCCAATTTTTGAACGTGTTTTTCACTTCTATGCTAACTTGATTGATATTGATCATACAAATAAAATTCAAGACCCTGAAAATCCAGACTTGAAACGCTACCTTCGTTTCGAAAATGATCCAGCTATCGGATGGTCATTGGTCGGTTCAGGTACTAAACATAAATATCTCTTATACTTCAACAGTCAGTTCCCATTTGTGCATCAAAATTTTGTGAATATCAATTTAGGTGACTCTTATCCAACCTATGCTAATACACCAGTTCTTCAGGTTATTACTCAAGGTCAAGGACAGACCAAAACTGCCCAAGTTCAGTTCCCAACAGGTAAGAAAACGTCTTCTGTAAATATTTACTCAAGAACCTACAAGTCACCTAGTCAGGCTGACTCTCGTGAAGTAGCTAGCTATGGGAAAGATGATCCTTATACAGCGACTGAAAGTAATTACCAATATCCATCTATGATTGTCAGCTCTGCTATTGCTGGTTTGATTGGTTTGGTGATTTCTTATGCGATTGCCGTGCCACTTGGTTCAGCCATGGCTCGTTTCAAGAACACTTGGATCGATAGCTTCTCAACAGGGGCTTTGACCTTCTTGATGGCTCTTCCAACAATCGCCCTTGTTTATATTGTTCGATTGATTGGTTCTTCAATTGGCTTGCCAGATTCATTCCCTATCTTAGGTGCTGGAGATTGGCGTTCATATGTTTTACCAGCAGTTATTCTTGGTTTGTTGGGTGCTCCTGGTACAGCCATTTGGATTCGTCGTTACATGATTGACTTGCAATCACAAGACTTTGTTCGTTTTGCTCGTGCAAAAGGTTTGTCTGAAAAAGAAATTTCAAACAAACACATCTTTAAAAATGCCATGGTTCCGCTAGTTTCAGGAATTCCTGGTGCCGTTATTGGGGTTATCGGTGGTGCAACCCTTACTGAAACAGTCTTCGCCTTCCCAGGTATGGGTAAAATGTTGATTGACTCTGTAAAAGCATCTAATAACTCTATGGTCGTTGGTCTTGTCTTCATCTTTACATGTATTTCTATCTTCTCACTTCTTTTGGGAGATATTTGGATGACGATTATTGACCCACGTATTAAATTGACTGAGAAAGGAGGCAAATAATGTCTACAATCGATAAAGAAAAATTTCAGTTTGTAAAACGTGACGATTTTGCCTCTGAAACTATTGATGCGCCAGCATATTCTTACTGGAAGTCAGTGTTTAGACAATTTATGAAGAAAAAATCAACTGTAGTCATGTTGGGAATCTTGGTAGCTATCATTTTGATGAGTTTCATCTACCCAATGTTTTCTAAGTTTGATTTCAATGATGTCAGCAAGGTAAACGACTTTAGTGCTCGTTATATCAAGCCGAATGCTGAGCATTGGTTCGGTACAGACAGTAACGGTAAATCACTCTTTGACGGTGTCTGGTTCGGAGCTCGTAACTCCATCCTCATTTCTGTGATTGCGACAGTGATTAACTTGGTTATCGGTGTTTTTGTCGGTGGTATTTGGGGAATTTCAAAATCAGTAGACCGTGTGATGATGGAAGTTTATAATGTCATCTCAAACATCCCCTCTCTTTTGATTGTCATTGTCTTGACTTACTCAATCGGAGCTGGATTCTGGAATCTGATTTTTGCCATGAGTGTAACAACATGGATTGGGATTGCCTTCATGATCCGTGTGCAAATCTTGCGCTATCGTGACTTGGAATACAACTTGGCGTCACGTACTTTGGGAACACCAACCTTGAAGATTGTTGCCAAAAACATTATGCCACAATTGGTATCTGTTATTGTGACAACCATGACTCAAATGCTTCCAAGTTTTATCTCATACGAAGCCTTCTTGTCTTTCTTCGGTCTTGGATTACCAATTACAGTGCCAAGTTTGGGTCGTTTGATTTCGGATTATTCACAAAACGTAACAACTAATGCCTACTTGTTCTGGATTCCATTGACAACTCTTGTCTTGGTATCCTTGTCCCTTTTCGTAGTTGGTCAAAACTTAGCGGATGCTAGTGATCCACGTACACATAGATAGGAGTAGAAATGACAAAAGAAAAAAATGTAATTTTGACTGCTCGCGATATTGTCGTGGAATTTGACGTTCGTGACAAAGTATTGACAGCCATTCGCGGCGTTTCCCTTGAACTAGTTGAAGGAGAAGTATTAGCCTTGGTAGGTGAGTCAGGATCAGGGAAATCTGTTTTGACAAAGACCTTCACAGGTATGCTCGAAGAAAATGGTCGCATTGCCCAAGGAAGTATTGACTACCGTGGTCAAGATTTGACAGCCTTGTCTTCTCACAAAGATTGGGAACAAATTCGTGGCGCTAAGATTGCAACTATCTTCCAAGATCCAATGACTAGTTTGGACCCAATTAAAACAATTGGTAGTCAGATTACAGAAGTTATTGTAAAACACCAAGGAAAAACAGCTAAGGAAGCAAAAGAATTGGCCATTGACTATATGAATAAGGTTGGGATTCCAGACGCAGATAGACGTTTTGATGAATACCCATTCCAATATTCTGGAGGAATGCGTCAACGTATCGTTATTGCCATTGCCCTTGCTTGCCGACCTGATGTCTTGATCTGTGATGAGCCAACGACTGCCTTGGATGTGACCATCCAAGCTCAGATTATTGATTTGCTCAAATCTTTACAAAATGAGTACCATTTCACAACCATCTTTATCACTCACGACCTTGGTGTGGTAGCAAGTATTGCGGATAAGGTAGCGGTTATGTATGCAGGAGAAATTGTTGAGTATGGAACTGTTGAGGAAGTCTTCTATGACCCTCGCCATCCATATACATGGAGTCTCTTGTCTAGCTTGCCTCAGCTTGCTGATGATAAAGGGGATCTTTACTCAATCCCAGGAACACCTCCGTCACTTTATACTGACCTGAAGGGGGATGCTTTTGCCTTGCGTTCTGATTATGCAATGCAGATTGACTTCGAACAAAAAGCTCCTCAATTCTCAGTATCAGAGACGCATTGGGCTAAAACTTGGCTTCTTCATGAGGATGCTCCAAAAGTAGAAAAACCAGCTGTGATTGCAAATCTCCACGATAAGATTCGTGATAAAATGGGATTTGCCCATCTGGCAGACTAGGAGGAAGGAAATGTCTGAAAAATTAGTAGAAATCAAAGATTTAGAAATTTCCTTCGGTGAAGGAAGTAAGAAGTTTGTCGCGGTTAAAAATGCCAACTTCTTTATCAACAAGGGAGAAACGTTCTCGCTTGTTGGTGAGTCAGGTAGTGGGAAAACAACTATTGGTCGTGCCATCATTGGTCTAAATGATACAAGTAATGGTGATATCATTTTTGATGGTCAAAAGATTAATGGTAAGAAATCGCGTGAACAAGCTGCGGAATTGATTCGTCGTATCCAGATGATTTTCCAAGACCCTGCAGCAAGTTTGAATGAACGTGCCACTGTTGATTATATTATTTCTGAAGGTCTTTACAATCATCATCTGTTCAAAGATGAGGAAGAACGTAAAGAGAAGGTTAAAAGTATTATCCGTGAAGTGGGGCTTCTTGCTGAGCACTTGACTCGTTACCCTCATGAATTCTCAGGTGGTCAACGTCAACGTATCGGTATTGCCCGTGCCTTGGTCATGCAACCAGACTTTGTTATTGCGGATGAGCCCATTTCAGCTTTGGACGTTTCTGTACGTGCCCAAGTCTTGAACTTGCTTAAAAAATTCCAAAAAGAACTTGGCTTGACCTATCTCTTTATCGCCCATGACTTGTCGGTTGTTCGTTTTATTTCAGATCGTATCGCAGTTATTTACAAGGGTGTTATTGTAGAGGTTGCAGAAACAGAAGAATTGTTTAACAATCCAATTCACCCATATACTCAAGCCTTACTTTCAGCGGTACCAATCCCAGATCCAATCTTGGAACGTAAGAAGGTCTTGAAGGTTTACGATCCAAGTCAGCACGACTATGAGACTGATAAGCCATCTATGGTAGAAATCCGTCCAGGTCACTATGTTTGGGCTAACCAAGCCGAATTGGCGCGTTACCAACAAGGGTTAAACTAATAATGGTTTTATAATTTCCATGTCAATTTTTATGGAAATTATAAACCTTTTTTTGTTGGACTGATTTGAAAAACTTTGAAAGCTCCTTGAAAGAATTTTCGAAAGAAATAGAATTCTTAGAAAATCATTGAATTATAGTGAGATGAAATAAAATCTGAACAACTTTATTAGGAAAGTCAAATCAATTTCTAGAAAAGGTTTAGAAGTCGCGGCGTATTACTCTAGCTTCAATCTACTATAGTCTAATACTCTTCGAAAATCTATTTAAACCACGTCAGCTCGATATGCCATCTCAAAACAGTGTTTTGAGCAGCCTGCGGCTAGATTCCTAGTTTGCTTTTTGATTTTCATTGAGTCTAATATCTACAATGTAAAAAACTCTAGCTATCAGTTCATTGATAGTTAGAGTTTTTTCTATTCATATAATTTAAGGAGATTAAATAAGGCTTCTACTTCTGATGACGGTGTAGCTGATTTAAGGTAAGCGTAATAAACTGTAAAAGTTATCTTATCCTTCGGTATAAGAGGAATTTTTATTAAATCATCATCTTCATCAGAAAGTGCGATATCAGCCAGTAAACTAAGGCCAATTCCTTTCTTTAAAAGTTCTTTAATGATGGCAATGTCATCAGTCTTAAAGAATATTTCTGCCTTGTTTTGATGCTTCTGATTAAGCGTTTCAAAAGCTTTCAGGTGAACAAAGTGTTCGTCTAAGAGTATAAAGGATTGATCTACTAATTCTTCAAAAGCGAGGGAAGGAACAGTGGCAAAAGGATGGTTCTTAGATAAAACGACATACAGTTCTTTATGAAATAGCTCGTGTGTCTCTATTGAAGGATAATTGAGAGGTTCAATTAAACCGAGTAGGCTTGCATTAAGGTCTCCCTTAAGGAGAAGGTTTAATAACTCTACGGAGCCACCGCGGATAGGGCGTATCTTTTTTTAAAAATCGAATTTATCTTTTTCGTTTAAGGCAGCAAAGAGATACTGAATGATAATAGGAGGAAATCCTACAGTAGAGTATTGAGCCAAGGAGCGATTAATTTCTTTGCGAGTAGAAATGACCTCAGGTAAAATCAGTTCTGTATGCTTTAGAAGGATTTGTCCTTGAGGAGTTAGCTTGAAGGAACGATGCGAGGGGTCATGGTGAATCAATTTGCAGTTAAAGGATTCTTCTAAGCGCTTGATAGCATAAGAAATAGATGGTTGGCTGACTTTATGTTGTTTTGCTACTTCCGTATAGGATTGAAGCTGGCAGAGGTCATAAAAATATTGTAGATCTTTTAAATTCATATGGGTTCACTTTCATTAGTTGGAGAAGGAAAATAAGTGGAAAACAGCAGATAAATAATTTTTATCCGTATCCTACAATTTGACTATACGAGTATTCACCAGTTAAAATGTAAGTGAGTCAGGGATCTCAAAGATTATCTAAGATACTCTCAAAAATGACCAACATCTTTTCTCGTTTATCAATAGGGAGCTGTTTAATCTTCATGTTGATTCTTTTGAGTGAAAGATTGTCACTCTTATCAGAGGTTGATTCAAGGCTATCAAAATTGAAAAATTCCTCTGGGGTCATTTCTAGTGCGTCAATCACTTTTTCAAGACTGTGAATGGTCAGATTCACATTTTGGTTTTCAAGTTGATTGATATACTTAAGCCCGAGTCCTGCTTGTTCCGAAAGTTCTTCCTGACTCATTTTATTCTGTGTTCGAAAATATTTCACTTTTTGGGAAATATATTGTTGTAAATAGTTTTTAGTTGTCATATAAATAGAATACAAGTTTTATATGACAAAAAACACCTTAAAAAATACAAAGTACTACATAGCAAACTTATATGATATTTATTTTAATTAGGATTGTCAATTTGTATGATTGGTTTCTTTTACTCGAAACTTTTAGAAAAGAGTGATCATCGAGAGTTTGATGAGTTCAGAAATTTATAAAACATAACAACTTAAAGTATTATCAATAATAGTGTTTTGAGTATAAAAGATCCTATTAGAAATTGTTCTCGTAGACTCATTATAACATATGCGTATACAATTGTATTATTTAAACAACAACGTTTTACGAACAATTCTTTTCATATGGTATAATATAAACAAAAAGGAGGTTGCACTATGACTGCACATGATATTTTAAACAATCCTTTCCTCAATAAAGGTACTGCCTTTACCTTAGAGGAGCGAAAGGAACTAGGCCTTATTGGTTTACTGCCACCGTATGTTCAAACGATTGAAGAACAAGCGGCGCAAACTTATGCACAAATGCAAACAAAAGCCAATGATTTGGAAAAACGTCTTTTCCTAATGGAAATTTTTAATACCAACAGGACTCTTTTCTATTACCTCTTTTCTCAACATTTGGAGGAATTCAATCCAATTGTATACGATCCAACCATTGCAGATACCATTGAAGGCTATAGTGACCTCTTTGTAGATCCCCAATATGCAGGATATCTTGATATCAATCATCCTGAAAATATTGAAGCCACTTTGAAAAATGCTGCTGGAGATCGCGAGATTCGTCTCATTGTTGTAACAGATGCAGAAGGAATCCTTGGAATCGGTGACTGGGGAACAAATGGTGTCGATATTTCTGTTGGGAAATTGATGGTCTATACGGGTGCTGCTGGAATCGATCCTTCTATGGTCCTTCCTTTAGTCATTGATGCAGGGACTAACCGTGAAGAACTTCGTAACAATCCTAATTACTTAGGAAATCGTCACGAACGGGTTCGCGGAGATCGTTACTACGACTTCATTGACCAATTTGTTCAAACAGCAGAACGTCTCTTTCCTAAACTCTACCTTCACTGGGAAGACTTCGGTCGCTTGAATGCTGCCAATATTCTTGAAAAATACCGGAAACAAATTCCGACCTTTAATGATGATATTCAAGGTACAGGCATCGTTACCTTGGGTGGTATCTTTGGTTCGCTGGATATTAGTGGTGAAAAATTAACAGATCAAGTTTATCTCTGCTATGGTGGTGGTACTGCGGGTGCAGGAATTGCCTCTCGTGTTCTTCGTGAAATGGTAAGTGAAGGTCTTTCTGAAGAAGAAGCCTATAAACGTTTCTTTATGGTTGATAAACAAGGTCTTCTCTTTGATGACATGGATGACTTGACACCAGAGCAAAAACCATTTGCTAAGAAACGTGCTGACTTTAGTAACGTAGATAAGTTGACTGATCTGCTTGAAGTAGTGAAGACTGTGAAGCCAACCATTCTTGTAGGAACTTCAACTCAGCCTAATACCTTCACTAAAGAAATAGTAGAAGCTATGTGTGAAAACACAGAACGTCCAATGATCTTCCCTTTGTCAAACCCAACTAAATTGGCAGAAGCTAGTGCCAAAGATTTGATTGAATGGTCAGATGGCAAAGCTTTTGTCGCAACAGGAATTCCTGCTGATACGGTTTCTTATAAAGGTGTAGACTATGTGATTGGTCAAGCAAATAATGCCCTGATTTACCCAGGTCTTGGTCTAGGTATGCTGGCTTCTGAAGCAAGTCTTTTGACTGATGAAATGATTGGAGCAGCGGCGCATTCATTGAGTGGTATTGTCAATCCAGGCCAACCAGGAGCTCCTGTCTTGCCACCATTCAAGTATGTAGCAGATGTTTCTATTAAAGTAGCAGAAGCAGTCGCTAAAAAAGCACAAGAGCAAGGTCTTGCACGCGCTAAGGAAACAGATATGGCCAAAGCAGTTCGTGATTTGAAGTGGTATCCAGAGTATAAATAATTCATTTCTGTTGCCTATCCTCGGGATACTTGGCTTATTTTGGATATGTTAGCAATCTACAGAGTTGATAACCGAAAAGTAAAGAGATTGTCGTATTGACTATTGGTTTTAAACAATATAAAATAATTGTCGATTTTTTGTCCGACTGCCAAGAGTCAGTTTAATACTATACTAAAATCAAAACGCATTATATAATAGTGATATGAAATCAACCAAAGAAGAAATACAAGCCATCAAAACACTTTTAAAAGACTCTAGTACAACTAAATACCATAAAAGTCTTCAAATCGTTCTATTTTGTCTAATGGGCAAATTTTTGAAATTATCCTAAAAGAATTATGAAAGAATTTTCGAAAAATTTTAAAAAATTCTGAAATATTCTTGACAGGTGATGAAAAAGGTGGTAAGATAGGAAACATCAAAAAAGAAAGCAGAAAAAGAAATGAATAAGAAACAAGCTGTAACGATGAATCAAAACTTTTACTTTAGCTACTTTAGATAGTGTTTGTAGACATGTCACCATGGATGCAAACAGTTCAAGCAATTTGTTTGTATCTATGTGGCTAAGATTTTTGATTGTTGTCCATATAGATGAATATCTAAATGGACTAGCTAAGTTGTAACTTGTTAGATTATTTCAAGCATCCGTTTAGATAGTATCTAGGCGGTTTTTTGTTTTATCTTTTCTGAGAAGGAGTTTCATTATGAAAGTTGTTCGAAAATTACTAGCACCCCTCTTGGTAGTGGGGATCCTCTTGACCTCTCTGATCAGTTTGCATCAGTTGAAGGCAGATAAGAAAAAAGATGTATTTCGTATCGGTATTTCGCAATTTATTACTCATCAATCTTTGGATGCTACTAGAGAAGGTTTTGTGGATGAGTTGGCTAAGCAAGGCTATGTTGAGGGGGAAAATATTGAGATTGATTTGCAAAATGCACAGGGAGAACAACGAAATCTAAAAACGATTTCCCAGCAACTAGCAGAATCTAGTGATGTCGTTCTAGCCATCGCAACGCCTTCTGCTCAGAGTTTGGCCAATACAACACAAACGACACCGGTTATCTTTTCAGCGGTAACAGATCCTGTCAGCGCCAAGTTGGTTGAGTCAAGAGAGCATCCTGGGGGCAATGTAACTGGGACAAGTGACCAGTCATCAGATGCCATTTCAACCCAAATCAATTTGATAAAGAAAGTTCTACCAAAGGCTAAAACGATTGGAATCCTCTATACTCAGAGCGAGCCAAACTCAGTTGTCCAAAAGGATGAAGCTAAGCGCCTTCTGGAAGAAAAAGGCTTTACCGTTGTTGAAAAAACAATCTTGGACAGTAACAACGTCAAGGCGGCAGCAGAAAGCTTGATGGCAGAGGTAGATATGGTTTTTGTACCAACAGATAATATCATTTCATCAACCATGGAAACAGTCAAGCAGGTTTCTATTAAACACAAGGTTCCAGTATTCGGTGGTTCAACAGAAATGATTGCTGTGGGTGGCTTGTATAACTACGGAACTAATTATGAAGAATTGGGAAGACAGACAGCTCGCATGCTGGTTCGTGTTTTAAAAGGTGAGAATCCAGAAAATATAGCAGTTGAGTTGCCTGAAAAACTGGAATTGCATACCAATCAAGAAATGGCAGATGCATTGGGAATTGATATCAGTAAGTTAGAAGGCAAGGAATAAGGAGGTTTAAGATGAATTTTGTATTATCTAGTTTATCAGAAGGTTTATTGTGGTCGATTATGGCGATTGGGGTCTACTTGACTTTCCGTATTTTGGATATTGCGGATATGACTGCTGAAGGAGCCTTTCCACTGGGGGCTGCTGTCGTCGTATCTCAGATACAGGCAGGGACAAATCCTTGGATTGCGACTTTACTTGCTTTGCTGGCAGGTATGGTAGCAGGTCTAGTATCAGGAATGCTCCACACCAAGATGAAAATCCCAGCTCTCTTGACAGGGATTGTGACCTTGACAGGGCTTTATTCAATCAATATTAAAATCATGGGAAGTGTGCCCAATCTTTCCTTGGGAGATTCTTCAACTGTCTTTAAACAGTTGGCTAGCTTGGGACTGACAACTGAAGAAGCTGTTTTCTCATTCAGTTTGTCCTGTCTCTTACTTGTTTGTTTGGTCTTGACTCTTTTGATGAAAACAGAGATTGGCTTGGTTTTGCGTTCGACTGGTGACAATATTCCGATGAGTGAGGCCAATGGGGTTAATGTAGACACCATGAAGATTGTTGGTTACATGATTTCAAACGGTTTGATTGCCTTGTGTGGTTCCTTGTTCGCCCAAAATGATGGATTTTCAGATGTGACTTCTGGGACAGGAACTATCGTTGTTGGTTTGAGTGCAGTCATTATTGCGGAAGTCTTGATCCACGACTTGACCATTGGAGGTCGCTTGTTATCTATCGGAATCGGTGCTATTGTTTACCGTTTGATTATTTTAAATATCTATGAAATTCCAAATCTAGATCAAAACCTGGTACGTCTCTTTAATGCAATCTTGCTAGCCTTAGTGTTATTTGCACCAGAACTGCAAAAGAGATTAAAGATTCGTGGTTTGAAACTGAGAAATGAATAGGAGGAGAAAGTTATGGCAAGTTTGTTAACACTTGAAAATATTCACAAAACATTTGAAGCAGGGACGGTCAATGAGAACCATGTCCTCAAAGGATTAGATTTAGAAGTTGAAGAGGGAGATTTTATCTCTGTAATCGGTGGAAATGGAGCAGGGAAATCCACTTTGATGAATATCTTGGCTGGCAATCTATCGGTGGACGAAGGGGACCTTTTATTGGCAGGCAAATCCATTAAAAATCTGAGTGTCAGAAAGAGAGCCAAGGATATCGCCCGTGTTTTTCAAGACCCTAAGATGGGAACGGCTTCTCGTTTGACGATTGAGGAGAATATGGCTATTGCCTTGAGACGCGGGCAGAAGAGAGGGCTTGGTTGGGGCGTGAAGGAGAAGGATAGAATCCAGTTCCAAGAGGCCTTGAAGGAGTTGAATATTGGTCTTGAAAACCGCTTGAAAGTGGATACCCAATATCTCTCAGGAGGACAAAGACAGGCCTTGACCCTAGTCATGGCAGCTCTGGTGAAACCCAAACTTTTGCTTTTGGATGAACATACTGCGGCCCTTGACCCGAAAACTAGTCAAATGGTGATGGATTTGACGCAAAAGATTGTGGAACACCATCAGTTGACGACTTTGATGATTACCCACGATATGAACCATGCGATAGAGTACGGAAATCGTCTCATTATGCTCTATCAAGGTAAGATAGTGGTGGATGTCAAGGGAGAGGAGAAAAAGCATCTGACGGTTGAAGATCTCATGCATCTCTTCCAGAAAAATAGTGGCCAAAGTCTAGTCAGTGATGAATTGGTTTTGGGATAAAGAAAAAGGCTGAGATCCAGTGTCTCAGTCTTTTATTTCTTACACTGGCTATCTATGTAAATTAAACTTAGTAAGGAACCCTCTTTCTTAGAAAAGCAGGGTTCTTTTTGCTGTCTATTCCATCCCTGAAAGTGTAGAACAAACTGGTCAGGGTGGCTAGTTTATGGTATAATGAAAGGGACTCAAAAAGAAACAGGAGAAAAATGATGGATTTACTATTAGCAATTGTATTGATTGTGCTAGCTTTTCTAGGAGGAGCTCTAGGAGGAATGTACTTGGTTCGTAAGCAAATTGAAAAAGAATTCGCTGACAACCCACGTTTGAATGCTGAAGCGGTTCGTACTCTTTTGAGTGCAAATGGTCAAAAACCAAGCGAAGCTAAGGTGCAACAAGTTTACCACCAAATCATCCGCCAACAAAAGGCAGCCCTTGCTAACAATAAAAAGAAAAAATAAATAAGGAAAAGTCTGGGATGAAAGTTCCAGACTTCTCACTATGTTGGCTAAGGGTTTAGGGATGAGACTTTTTCCTTGCATTCTATTGATATTTGATTATGATTAAGAGAGATAGTTGTTGATTAGGCTGTCATTATTTAGTTCATAAGGATCAATAATCATAATGAACTATCAATCAGAAAAAAGACTAGAAAGAAGACTGTATGGATAATCGACCAATTGGTTTTTTGGATTCGGGTGTCGGGGGCTTGACCGTTGTGCGTGAGCTCATGCGCCAGCTTCCCCATGAAGAAATCGTCTATATTGGAGATTCGGCACGGGCGCCCTATGGTCCCCGTCCTGCTGAGCAAATTCGGGAATATACTTGGCAGTTGGTCAACTTTCTCTTGACCAAGGATGTCAAAATGATTGTCATTGCTTGTAATACTGCGACTGCGGTCGTCTGGGAAGAAATCAAGGCTCAACTAGATATACCAGTCCTGGGTGTGATTTTGCCAGGAGCTTCGGCAGCTATCAAGTCAAGTCAAGGTGGGAAAATCGGAGTGATTGGAACACCCATGACGGTACAATCAGATATCTATCGTCAGAAAATCCATGATTTGGATCCGGACTTACAGGTGGAGAGTTTGGCCTGTCCCAAGTTTGCCCCGTTGGTCGAGTCGGGTGCCCTGTCAACCAGTGTCACCAAGAAAGTAGTCTATGAAACCCTGCGTCCCTTGGTCGGCAAGGTGGATAGCCTGATTTTGGGTTGTACCCATTATCCGCTTCTCAGACCCATTATTCAAAATGTCATGGGACCCAAGGTTCAGCTCATCGATAGTGGGGCAGAGTGCGTACGGGACATCTCAGTCTTACTTAATTATTTTGAAATCAATCGTGGTCGCGATGCTGGACCACTCCATCACCGTTTTTACACAACAGCCAGCAGCCAAAGTTTTGCACAAATTGGTGAAGAATGGCTGGAAAAAGAGATTTATGTGGAGCATGTAGAATTATGACAAATAAAATTTATGAATATAAGGATGACCAGGACTGGTATGTCGGCTCATATAGTATTTTTGGTGGCGTCCGGACGTTGACGGATGATGACTTGGATTTTCCTCTATTTGAGTTTGCCCAAAGATTTCGAGATGAGGATCGAGGTTTTCCTGTTTCTGTTACTGTTTTACGCTATGGTTCTCTCTACCGTTTATTGTCTTTTGTGGTAGATATCCTCAACCAAGAAATGGGACGAAATGTGGAAGTCATCCAACGTCAGGGGGCTTTGCTCTTGGTTGAAAATGGGCAACTCCTGCATGTAGAATTGCCTAAAGAAGGGGTCAATGTTCATGATTTCTTTGAGACAAGCAAGGTCAGAGAAACCTTATTGATTGCGACTCGAAACGAAGGCAAGACCAAGGAATTCCGAGCTATCTTTGACAAGCTAGGCTACGATGTGGAAAATCTTAATGACTATCCTGACTTGCCTGAAGTAGCTGAAACAGGCATGACCTTTGAAGAAAATGCCCGTCTCAAGGCAGAAACTATTTCTCAATTAACGGGCAAGATGGTTTTGGCAGATGACTCTGGTCTCAAAGTCGATGTCCTTGGTGGCTTGCCAGGTGTCTGGTCAGCTCGTTTCGCAGGAGTGGGAGCTACTGACCGTGAAAACAATGCCAAACTCTTGCACGAATTGGCCATGGTCTTTGAACTCAAGGACCGCTCGGCTCAATTCCATACAACCCTAGTCGTGGCCAGTCCAAACAAGGAAAGCTTGGTTGTTGAAGCAGACTGGCCAGGCTACATTAACTTTGAACCCAAGGGTGAAAATGGCTTTGGCTATGACCCTCTCTTCCTTGTGGGAGAGACAGGCAAATCCTCAGCTGAATTAACCCTTGAAGAAAAAAATAGTCAATCTCACCGTGCCTTAGCCGTTAAGAAACTTTTGGAGGTATTTCCATCATGGCAAAGCAAACCATCATTGTAATGAGCGATTCTCATGGCGATAGCTTGATTGTGGAAGAAATCCGTGATCGCTATGTAGGCAAAGTTGATGCCGTTTTTCATAACGGCGATTCTGAACTGCGTCCTGATTCTCCCCTTTGGGAGGGCATCCGCGTTGTTAAAGGGAACATGGACTTTTACGCCGGCTACCCAGAACGTTTGGTGACTGAGCTTGGTTCGACCAAGATTATCCAAACCCATGGTCACTTGTTTGACATCAATTTCAACTTTCAAAAGTTGGACTACTGGGCTCAGGAAGAAAATGCTGATATCTGCCTTTATGGTCACTTGCATGTGCCAAGCGCTTGGATGGAAGGCAAGACCCTCTTTCTAAATCCAGGTTCCATCAGTCAACCACGTGGGACCATCAGAGAATGTCTCTATGCTCGTGTGGAGATTGATGACAGTTATTTCAAAGTGGACTTTTTGACACGAGACCACGAGGTGTATCCGGGCTTGTCCAAGGAGTTTAGCCGATGATTGCCAAGGAGTTTGAGACTTTCTTGTTGGGGCAGGAGGAAACTTTTTTGACCCCTGCTGAAAATCTAGCCGTGTTGATTGATACCCACAATGCGGATCATGCGACACTCTTGCTCAGTCAGATGACCTATACCCGTGTTCCTGTTGTAACAGATGAAAAACACTTTGTTGGAACTATTGGGCTCAGAGATATTATGGCTTATCAGATGGAGCATGATTTGAGTCAAGAAATCATGGCGGATACGGATATTGTTCATATGACCCAAACGGACGTAGCGGTTGTTTCGCCTGATTTTACCATTACGGAGGTCTTGCACAAGTTGGTAGATGAGTCCTTCTTGCCTGTTGTGGATGCGTCTGGTATTTTCCAAGGGATTATCACGCGTAAGTCTATCCTCAAGGCAGTCAATGCCCTCTTGCATGACTTTAGTAAGGAATATGAGATTCGATGCAAATGAGAGATAGGATTTCAGCCTTTTTAGAAGAAAAGCAGGGTCTGTCTGCAAATTCCAAGCAGTCCTATAAGTATGATTTGGAGCAATTTTTAGACATTGTGAGCGAGCGGATTTCTGATACTAGTCTCAAGATTTACCAAGCCCAGCTAGCTAATCTAAAAATCAGCGCCCAGAAGAGAAAGATTTCGACCTGTAACCAATTTCTCTACTTTCTCTATCAGACAGAAGGAGTGGATAACTTTTATCGTTTGGAATTAGTCAAACAAGCTGAAAAGAAGACCTCAAAACCAGAACTCTTAAACCTAGACTCTTTTTGGCAGGAAAGTAATTATCCAGAGGGGCGTTTACTGGCTCTTCTTATCTTAGAAATGGGGCTCTTGCCGAGTGAGATTTTAGCTCTCAAGGTTGAGGATATCAATCTGGATTTTCAAGTGTTGCGAATCAAGAAGGCTTCCCAACAGAGGATTGTCACCATTCCCACGACCTTACTTTCAGAATTGGAACCCTTGATGGGCCAGAACTATCTCTTTGAAAGGGCAGGGAAAGCCTATTCTCGTCAGTGGGCCTTTCGTCAGCTAGAGTCCTTTGTCAAGGAGAAAGGTTTTCCGGACTTATCAGCCCAAGCCTTGCGGGAACAGTTCATTCTAAGACAAATAGAAAACAAGGTCGATTTGTACGAAATTGCAAAAAAATTAGGATTAAAAACAGTCCTGACCTTAGAAAAATATAGATAATGGATATTAAGTTAAAAGATTTTGAAGGGCCTCTGGACTTGCTCTTGCACCTTGTTTCTAAGTACCAGATGGATATCTACGATGTGCCCATTACGGAAGTCATTGAACAGTACCTAGCCTATGTCTCAACCCTGCAGGCCATGCGTCTGGAAGTGACGGGCGAGTACATGGTCATGGCCAGTCAGCTCATGCTGATCAAGAGCCGCAAGCTTCTTCCAAAGGTAGCAGAAGTGACAGATTTGGAAGATGACCTGGAGCAGGACCTTCTCTCTCAAATCGAAGAATACCGCAAGTTCAAGCTCTTGGGTGAACACTTGGAAGCCAAGCACCAAGAACGGGCCCAGTATTATTCCAAAGCGCCGACAGAGTTGATTTACGAAGATGCGGAGCTTGTGCATGACAAGACAACCATTGATCTCTTTTTGGCTTTTTCCAATATCTTAGCCAAGAAAAAAGAGGAGTTTGCACAGAATCACACGACTATCTTGCGGGATGAGTATAAGATTGAGGACATGATGGTTATCGTGAAAGAGTCCTTGGCTGGACGAGACCAGTTGTGCTTGCAGGATTTGTTTAAGGAAGCCCAGAATGTCCAAGAGGTCATCACCCTCTTTTTGGCAACCCTAGAGTTAATCAAAACTCAGGAGCTGATCCTTGTGCAAGAGGAAAGTTTCGGAGATATTTATCTCATGGAAAAGAAGGAAGAAAGTCAAGTGGCCCAAAGCTAGACTTGATAGAGAGGAAAGATGAGTACTTTAGCAAAAATAGAAGCGCTCTTGTTTGTAGCGGGTGAAGATGGGATTAGAGTCCGCCAGTTAGCTGAACTCCTCTCTCTGCCACCGACAGGCATCCAACAGAGTTTAGAAAAATTAGCCCAGAAGTATGAAAAGGACCCAGATTCCAGTTTGGCTCTGATTGAGACAGGGGGAGCATACAGATTGGTGACCAAGCCTCAATTTGCAGAGATTTTGAAGGAATACTCTAAGGCACCTATCAACCAGAGCTTGTCTCGGGCTGCCCTTGAGACTTTGTCCATCATTGCCTATAAGCAGCCTATTACTCGGATAGAAATTGATGCCATCCGTGGAGTCAACTCGAGTGGGGCCTTGGCAAAGTTGCAGGCATTTGATTTGATACGAGAAGACGGGAAAAAAGAAGTGTTGGGTCGTCCCAACCTCTATGTGACTACAGATTATTTCCTAGATTACATGGGGATAAACCATTTAGAAGAATTACCAGTGATTGATGAGCTTGAGATTCAAGCCCAAGAAAGCCAATTATTTGGTGAAAGGATAGAAGAAGATGAGAATCAATAAGTATATTGCCCACGCAGGTGTGGCTAGTAGGAGAAAAGCAGAAGAGCTGATTAAGCAAGGTTTGGTGACGGTTAACGGCCAAGTGGTACGTGAACTAGCAACCACTATCAAGTCAGGCGACAAGGTCGAAGTTGAAGGCCAGCCTATCTACAACGAAGAAAAGGTCTATTATCTGCTTAACAAACCACGCGGTGTCATTTCCAGTGTGACAGATGACAAGGGCCGCAAGACTGTTGTCGACCTCTTGCCCAACGTGAAAGAGCGCATCTACCCTGTAGGTCGTTTGGACTGGGATACATCAGGTGTCTTGATTTTGACCAATGATGGGGATTTTACGGATGAGATGATTCACCCTCGTAATGAGATTGACAAGGTTTATGTCGCGCGTGTTAAAGGTGTGGCCAATAAGGATAATCTCCGCCCCTTGACTCGTGGACTTGAGATTGATGGCAAGAAAACCAAGCCAGCTGTCTATGAGATTCTCAAAGTGGATCCAGTCAAAAACCGCTCTGTAGTGCAATTGACCATCCATGAAGGGCGTAACCACCAGGTTAAAAAGATGTTTGAAGCTGTCGGTCTCCAAGTAGATAAACTGTCTCGGACACGTTTTGGGCACCTAGACTTGACAGGTCTTTGTCCAGGTGAATCGCGTCGCCTTAACAAAAAAGAAATCAGCCAACTACACACAATGGCTGTAACCAAGAAATAATGAAACGAATTTTAATAGCGCCTGTGCGCTTTTACCAACGTTTTATCTCACCAGCCTTCCCACCCTCTTGTCGCTTTGAGCCTACTTGTTCCAACTACATGATTCAGGCTATTGAAAAACATGGCTTCAAGGGTGTTTTGATGGGCTTGGTGCGGATTTTACGTTGCCATCCCTGGTCGAAAACAGGTAAGGACCCCGTCCCAGACCATTTTTCTTTAAAGAGAAATGCAAAATAATACTCAATGAAAATCAGAGAGCAAACTAGGAAACTAGCCGCAGGTTGCTCAAAACAGTGTTTTGAGGTTGTGGATAGAACTGACGAAGTCAGTAACCATACCTACGGAAAGGCGACGTTGACGTGCTTTGAAGAGATTTTCGAAGAGTATAAATTGGATTCTAATATATAAAACACAGATAGATGATACTTGGTATTTATCAAGTGCCATCTATCTGTGTTTTTATTTATGATTGATGTTTCTGCTATTTATTCCAAAATGTTTTTGCCTTCTTTAACACGCCAACGATAATCTGATAAAATAATATCTTCGAGGGAGTAGCTAGCCTTCCAATCAAGATATTTTTTAGCTTTTGATGCGTCTGCTAGGACGCTAGCTGGGTCACCAGCACGGCGAGCAACAATTTCGTGTGGTATTTTTTGATTCAGTAATTCTTCAGCAGTTTTAAAGATTTCTTTGACGGTATAGCCTTTTTCAGTTCCCAAGTTAAAGATTTGAGAAGAACTGTTTTCTTGAAATAGGTAGTTCATTCCTTTAACATGAGCCTGTGCAAGGTCCAAGACATGAATGTAATCTCGAATACATGAACCATCACGTGTATCGTAGTCATCTCCAAATATTTTCAGGCTATCATTTTGTCCCAATGCGGTCTTGTTGATATTTGGAATGATATGAGTTGGATTTTTCACGCGCAGACCGTTTGAAGCATCCATTTCAGCCCCGGCAACATTAAAGTAACGGAAAATAACATATTTCCAATCGTAGCGATTGGCCATCCAGTAAATCATTCGTTCACCCATCAGTTTTGTCTCTGCATAAGGGTTGACAGGGTCGAGCAGGGTATCTTCAGTAGCTGGCTTGTCAATACAGTTATTACCATAGAGAGAAGCAGTCGAAGAGAACATGATTTTTTGAATGCCAAATTCAGATAAGACTTTGAGAACTTGGTTCATACCAGCAACGTTGGCAGTGAAGTATTTACTTGGATTTTCAATACTTTCGCTCACAACAATCTCACCTGCACAATGAAGAACAGCGTCAATCTTATTTTCTTCTAAGTAAGCCTTTAAGGTGCTAGCATCATAAACATCTAGTTGCTTAAAGCTAGCACGACTATCCACAGCCGAACGATTTCCTGTAGAGAGATTATCGAGGACATGCACCTGATAGCCAGCATTTAAAAGAGCTTTAACGGTATGGGAGCCAATGTAGCCAGCCCCACCTGTAACAAGAATTGTTTTGGTCATGATTTTTTTCTTTTCCTAGTTTTGTACTATTTTAAAAAAAGAAGAAGGTAAAGTCAACTATTTTCTGTAAATTTCATGAAAAGTTGAACAATTGTTTTTTTGTTTTGGAATTAAAGGCTCGAGTTGATTTTGGAATGTTTACTAGATTTTGCACCATATGCAAGAGAATACTATCCTTTTCTACTATACAGCTAGAATGAGATAGTAATTTATAAATCCACCTTCCCACTATCCTTCTCCTATAAAAAGTGGTAAAATGGATGGAAGAAAGAAGGAACTGAAATGACAACATTATTTTCAAAAATCAAAGAAGTAACAGAACTAGCTGCGATCTCAGGTCATGAGGCGCCTGTCCGTGCTTATCTTCGTGAAAAGTTAACACCGCACGTGGATGAAGTGGTGACAGATGGCTTGGGTGGTATTTTTGGTATCAAACATTCAGAAGCTGCAGATGCACCGCGTGTCTTGGTCGCTTCTCACATGGATGAAGTTGGTTTTATGGTCAGCGAGATTAAGCCAGACGGTACATTCCGTGTCGTTGAGATTGGCGGATGGAATCCTATGGTGGTTAGTAGCCAGCGTTTTAAACTCCTAACTCGTGACGGTCGTGAAATTCCTGTGATTTCAGGCTCTGTTCCTCCACATTTGACTCGTGGAAAGGGTGGACCAACCATGCCTGCTATTGCAGATATCGTCTTTGATGGTGGTTTTGCGGATAAGGCTGAGGCAGAAAGCTTTGGCATCCGTCCTGGCGACACCATCGTACCAGATAGTTCTGCAATCTTGACAGCCAATGAAAAAAATATCATCTCAAAAGCTTGGGACAACCGATATGGTGTTCTCATGGTTAGTGAGCTAGCAGAAGCCTTGTCAGGTCAAAAACTTGGCAATGAACTCTATCTGGGTTCTAACGTCCAAGAAGAAGTTGGTCTCCGCGGTGCTCATACATCTACAACCAAGTTTGACCCAGAAGTCTTCCTAGCAGTTGATTGCTCACCAGCAGGTGATGTTTATGGCGGTCAAGGCAAGATTGGAGATGGAACTTTGATTCGTTTCTATGATCCAGGTCACTTGCTTCTCCCAGGAATGAAGGATTTCCTTTTGACAACAGCTGAAGAAGCTGGTATCAAGTACCAATACTACTGTGGTAAAGGCGGAACAGACGCTGGCGCAGCTCATTTGAAAAATGGTGGTGTCCCATCTACAACAATCGGTGTTTGCGCTCGTTATATCCATTCTCACCAAACCCTCTACGCTATGGATGACTTCTTAGAAGCTCAAGCTTTCTTGCAAGCCTTGGTGAAAAAATTGGATCGTTCAACGGTTGACTTGATTAAAAATTATTAAACTTAAGGAGGTGGTAGGGATGGTAGAACCAAACCTAGAAAGCCTTATAAAAGATCTTTACAATCATGCTCGTCATGATTTGAGTGAAGATTTAGTTGTTGCTCTCTTAGAGACTGCTAAAAAACTGCCTACTACAAATGAGCAATTGCTGGCAGTTCGTCTCTCGGGTCTGGTCAATCGTGAATTGCTCAAGAATCCCAAACATCCGGCACCTGAGTTGCTCAATTTGGCTCGTTTTATCAAGAGAGAAGAAGCCAAGTACAGAGGAACCGCAGCTTCTGCGCTTATGTATGGGGAGATTTTTAAAATGCTTTGATTCTATTATGAATCAAAGTATTTTTTGTAAGACCTATCTCGTGAGCACTCAAATAGTAGTAACAAGGAATCATGAGAAGTTAGCCGAAGCAATAGTAGTGATGAAACTTCTGTAATGGAAGTGGAGCGAAGTGAGGAATCGTCAAACGGTAGGGGATAGGCTGTTTGAAGGATGCTATGAGAAAGATAGGGTAAGGTAAAATTAAATACGAACAAATTGATTGGGAAATTTAAATCGCTTTCTATCAATGTTTTAGAAGATACAGTGCCCTAGTCCAACTTCAATATACTATAAAAGAACAGATGGAAGCAATTGTGATTTACTTCTATCTTTAAAATAAATGGTCTGATAGGAAAAACATGTCTCCTCATAAAATATAGGATAGTACGGATGGAAGGCTTTTGTAGACTGGAGGACGAAGGAGTTTAGAAACTCTCGTTAAAAGTTAGTTGAACCGGAGTATGGTGGTGTGAATCATTAACAAAAATTATTTCTACATCGAAATAGTTGACAATTAGAATGATAAGTATTATAATGTTTTTTATTCGTATCGATATAGAAATAAATTGGAGGTGTTATGAAAGATAGTCATTTGCTAGCCCATCATATTCGTTTGTTGAATGGACGGATTTTTCAAAAGTTACTGAGCCAAGATCCTGAGGCTCTTTATAGGGGTGAACAGGGCAAGATTTTAGCGGTTTTATGGAATAGTGAAACTGGCTGCGCAACTGCGACAGATATCGCGCTTTCGACTGGGCTTGCGAATAATACGCTGACGACTATGATAAAAAAGCTAGAGGAACAAAAGCTTGTAATTGTTAGTCCGTGTGGAAAAGACAAGCGTAAGAAGTATTTAGTTTTAACGGAGTTAGGCAAGTCCCAGAAAGAAGTGGGACATCGTGTCAGTCAGAAATTGGATACGGTTTTTTACAAAGGTTTTTCAGAGGAAGAAATTCGTCAGTTTGAAGCCTTTCAAGAAAGAATTTTGGCAAATCTGAAAGAGAAGGTAAATGAGGATTAAAATAGATCAAATTAGCTGTTTATAAGTAAAGGCCACTTTTGACTTTGTTTTCCAACTCTTAGGACAAGGAAACTATGTGGTTAGCTATGGTCAGACTCAGAGTGATGGCCTTGCTTATGCCCAGTACGATATCTTCCGTCTAGAAAACGGGAAAATTGTGGAGCATTGGGACAATAAGGAAGTCATGCCTAAGGTAGACGGCTTGACCAATCGAGGGAAGTTTTAAATGAGGATACAGAATGATTGAATACAAAAATGTAGCTTTACGTTACACAGAAAAAGATGTCTTGAGAGATGTCAATTTACGGATTGAGAATGGGGAGTTCATGGTTTTAGTTGGGCCATCTGGCTCAGGTAAGACGACCATGATTAAGATGATTAACCGTCTTTTGGAACCGACTGATGGAAATATTTATATGGATGGCAAGCGCATCAAAGACTATGACGAGCGGGAACTTCGTCTTTCTACTGGTTATGTTTTACAGGCTATTGCTCTTTTTCCAAATCTAACAGTTGCGGAAAATATTGCCCTGATTCCTGAGATGAAGGGCTGGACTAAGGAAGAAATTGCTCAGAAAACAGAAGAGCTTTTAGCTAAGGTTGGTTTACCAGTAGCCGAGTATGGGCATCGTTTACCTAGTGAATTATCTGGTGGAGAACAGCAACGGGTCGGTATTGTCCGAGCTATGATTGGTCAGCCTAAGATTCTCCTCATGGATGAGCCTTTTTCAGCCTTGGATGCTATTTCGAGAAAACAGTTGCAGGTTCTGACTAAAGAATTGCATAAAGAGTTTGGAATGACAACGATTTTTGTGACCCATGATACGGATGAAGCCTTGAAATTGGCGGACCGTATTGCTGTTTTGCAGGATGGAGAGATTCGTCAGGTGGCGAATCCCGAGACCATTTTAAAAGCTCCTGCCACAGAATTTGTAGCAGACTTGTTTGGAGGTAGTGTTCATGACTAATTTAATTGCAACTTTTCAGGATCGTTTTAGTGATTGGTTGACAGCTCTATCTCAACATTTGCAGTTGTCACTTTTGACCCTGTTACTAGCTATTTTTATCGCGATTCCCTTGGCTGTTTCTCTTCGCTATCATGAGAAGTTGGCGGATTGGGTCTTGCAGATTGCAGGGATTTTCCAGACCATCCCGTCACTGGCCTTGTTGGGGCTCTTTATTCCCTTGATGGGAATTGGAACCTTGCCGGCTTTGACAGCTCTAGTGATTTATGCGATCTTTCCGATTTTGCAAAATACTATCACTGGACTCAAGGGAATTGATCCAAGTCTACAAGAGGCTGGGATTGCCTTTGGGATGACTAGATGGGAGCGTCTCAAGAAGTTTGAAATTCCGCTTGCCATGCCTGTTATGATGTCTGGGATTCGGACGGCAGCTGTCTTGATTATCGGTACAGCGACCTTGGCTGCCTTGATTGGTGCAGGGGGGCTGGGTTCCTTTATCCTTTTGGGAATTGACCGTAATAATGCCAGTCTAATTTTGATTGGGGCACTTTCTTCTGCAGTGCTAGCCATTGCCTTTAACTTCCTACTAAAAGTGATGGAAAAAGCAAAATTGCGGACGATTTTTTCTGGTTTTGCCTTGGTGGCAATATTGCTCGGTCTATCTTATAGTCCAGCCCTCTTAGTTCAAAAAGAGAAAGAGAACTTGATCATTGCTGGGAAATTGGGACCGGAACCAGAAATTTTGGCTAATATGTATAAGTTACTGATTGAAGAAAATACCAGCATGACTGCGACTGTTAAACCGAATTTTGGGAAAACAAGCTTTCTCTATGAGGCTCTGAAAAAAGGCGATATTGACATCTATCCTGAATTTACAGGAACGGTGACTGAAAGTTTACTTCAACCATCACCTAAAGTGAGTCATGAGCCAGAGCAGGTTTATAATGTGGCGCGTGATGGTATTGCCAAACAGGATCATCTAGCCTATCTCAAACCTATGTCTTATCAAAATACCTATGCTGTAGCTGTTCCAAAAAAGATTGCTCAAGAATATGGCTTGAAGACCATTTCGGACTTGAAAAAAGTGGAAGGGCAGTTGAAGGCTGGATTTACCCTTGAGTTTAATGACCGTGAAGATGGAAATAAGGGCTTGCAATCAATGTATAGTCTCAATCTCAATGTAGCGACCATGGAGCCAGCCCTTCGCTATCAGGCAATTCAGTCAGGCGATATTCAAATCACGGATGCCTATTCGACCGATGCGGAATTGGCGCGTTATGATTTACAGGTCTTGGAAGATGACAAGCAACTCTTCCCACCTTATCAAGGGGCACCACTCATGAAAGAAGCTCTTCTCAAGAAACACCCTGAGTTGGAAAGGGTTCTTAATAAATTGGCTGGTAAGATTACTGAAAGCCAGATGAGCCAGCTCAACTATCAAGTCGGTGTCGAAGGCAAGTCAGCAGAACAAGTAGCTAAAGAGTTTCTCCAAGAACAAGGTTTGTTGAAGAAATGATGGGGCAGAGACTTTAAACATACTGAACTCAACTTCCTTAAACGACTAGATAAAAGAATGCTCAGACAATGTCGTCTGGGCTTTTTTGATTGTTGAAAAGATAAAAAAACTCAGTAGCCTGGGCATAAGGAAACTGAGCTTTACTCTGTATTCAAATTTTAGGAGTGAGAAGGTCTAGATAAAATTGGACAACTTCCTGATTTGTGAAGTATTGACCTTTTTTGAGCCACCAGGTCAATGTTTCGATAAAGTTGGTTACAACTAAGTGTTGGAGGTAAGAAGTAGGCAGACTCGGGTGAGATTCTTTTAAATCATCAGCCATCACGGAATAGACATGGTGTTCTAGCTCTTTATGGAGTTGACGGAGGAAGTAGTCATTTTTGGAAAATAGCAGACTGGTGATATGGTCTTGGTTTTTCTGAAAATGCAGAAAGAGGTGGGCGAGATAGTCCACGGTAGAAACGGATTGCTCTCTTTCAAAGAGGTGATGGAAGAGGTGGCGGCAAAGCTCGTCCAGAAGTAGTTCCTTACTCTCATAGTGACAGTAAAAGGTGGAACGTCCTACATCTGCGAGATCAATGATATCCTGAACTGTAGTGGCTTCGTACCCCTTATCGTTCAAAAGTTGTAGAAAAGCTTGATAGATGGCTTTTTTGGTTTTGCTGATACGGCGGTCAATGTTAGTCATATGGACACTTGAGGCAAATTGTTCAGAACTGAATAAAGCTGACGTTTTGCTTCTATCCTTTCTTTGAATTTTAGTGGATAATGATAATGAACAAGGTGTTCATAAATTTATTATAACAAAGGAATGAGAAAGATGAAGGCAAAATATACTGTTTGGGTAGCTTTTTTCTTAAATTTAAGCTATGCCATTGTTGAGTTTATCGCAGGAGGAATCTTTGGTTCGAGTGCTGTTCTTGCTGATTCTGTCCATGACTTGGGAGATGCTATAGCCATTGGCATATCGGCCTTTTTAGAAACAATCTCTAATCGTGAAGAAGACAGCCACTATACCTTGGGCTACAAGCGTTTTAGCCTTTTAGGGGCCATGGTAACGGCTGTGATTCTTATGACAGGGTCCGTTTTGGTCATTTTGGAAAATATAGCGAAAATCTTTCATCCACAACCGGTCAATGATGAGGGGATTCTCTGGTTAGGAATTATTGCGATTACTATCAATGTGCTAGCGAGTCTCGTCATTCGCAAAGGACAAACCAAGAACGAATCCATTCTCAGCCTGCACTTTCTGGAAGATACCTTGGGTTGGGTGACTGTCATCCTGATGGCCATTGTTCTTCGATTTACCGATTGGTATATCTTGGATCCGCTCTTGTCTCTTGTTATTTCCTTCTTTATTCTGTCAAAAGCCCTTCCACGTTTTTGGAGAACGCTCAAGATATTCCTCGATGCAGTGCCAGAAGGAGTAGATATCCAGAAGATCAAGACGGATTTAGCAGAATTGGACCATGTCGCTAGTATCAATCAGCTTAATCTCTGGACTATGGATGGTTTGGAAAAAAATGCCATTGTCCATGTTTGTTTAAAAGAGATGGAGCATATGGAAACTTGTAAAGAATCTATTCGAATTTTCCTCAAAGATTGTGGCTTTCAAAATATTACCATTGAAGTTGATGCAGACCTAGAAAGTCACCAAGCACATAAGCGAAAGGTGTGAGTTGGAGCGGAATCATAGAGATTATTAGAGAAACAGCCTTGCTAGAGGTCGTTTTGTAATCCTAATCATTCTTTGTACTCTCTCTCAGAGTCAGTCTGGTTCCCAGCATGGTCAGACTAGGGATTTTGCGACCGTGGAGTACTTCCTTGTTAAGAATATCCATACCTGACCGGCCCATTTCTTCGGTATAGACGGTGATGCTAGAGAGAGGAGGATAAACCTGCTTGGTCAAGCTAGTGTCATTAAAAGAAATGAGGCTGACGCGGTCTGGCAGGCTGATTCCAGCTTCTTGGAGAGCCCGGAGGGCACCGATAGCTAAACTATCGCTGGCTGCGAAAAATGCTGGCGGAAGTTGGTCTCCTAAGCTCTGAATGGCCTCCTTCATCAAGTCATAGCCAGACTGGGCAGTAAAGCTTCCTTGAAAGACCAGTTCATCATGATAGATTCCCTTTGCTTGACTGTAGTTTCTGAAATTTTCCAGCCGCTTATCCTCAATGATTTCTTCTTGGTCAGTTGTTTCCTCAAGGCCTGTTAGAATCCCGATACGGTCCATCCCTTGACTGAGGAAATAATCGACAACCTGTTTCATAGCAGTGTAAAAGTCCGTAATAATGCAGGTATGTCCCATGGAAAGTGTATCACTGTCTAGAAAGACAAGAGGCTTTTGGTATTCTTCAAAGGCAGAAATCTGAGCTCGACTAAACTTTCCGATGCAGAGAATCCCAATCACTTCCTCGCTCAGGGTAAAAGGATGGTCATTAAAATAGCGCAAGATATCGTAGTCCAACTCTTGGGCTCTTTTTTCTATGCCTAGGCGAATCTGGTAGTAGTAGAGGTCGTCCAGCTCCCCTTGTTCGCTGACCCATTGGATAATGGCAATCTTTTGCTTGGGCTTGTGGGACTCGCCTGTTTTGAGGTGTTTGGTGTAGCCCAGCTCTTCAGCAACTGTTAAAATACGATGTCTGGTTTCTTCTGTGACAGATAGGCTCTGGTCGCGATTGAGAACACGGGATACGGTCGCGATAGAGACAGAGGCTAGCTGTGCAATGTCTTTTAAGGTAGCCATAAATCCTCCTTCTTTAAGGTTAGTATATCATATTTTTCTGCCTTTTACCGATAGTTTAGTAAAAATTTAGTAAAAAGGATTGACCTTGGGAAATCCCTTGGATACAATAGAAGAAAACGATTACACGTTAAGGTACCTTAACGAACAGTCAAAGGAGAATTCATATGACACACCATCTTACTGCTGAAGCCCTTCGCAAAGACTTTCTTGCCGTTTTTGGTCAAGAAGCAGACCAAACTTTCTTTTCACCAGGTCGCATCAATCTGATTGGTGAACACACAGACTACAATGGTGGACATGTATTTCCAGCAGCCATTTCCTTAGGAACTTATGGGGCTGCTCGCAAGCGTGATGATCAAGTCTTGCGTTTCTACTCAGCTAACTTTGAGGACAAGGGTATTATTGAAGTGCCTCTCGCTGACCTCAAGTTTGAAAAAGAGCACAACTGGACTAACTATCCAAAAGGGGTTCTTCATTTCTTGCAAGAAGCTGGGCATGTGATTGACAAAGGTTTTGATTTTTATGTTTATGGGAATATTCCAAATGGTGCTGGTTTGTCTTCTTCAGCATCCCTTGAACTCTTGACAGGAGTCGTGGCAGAACATCTCTTTGATTTAAAATTAGAGCGTCTCGATTTGGTTAAAATCGGAAAACAAACAGAAAACAACTTTATCGGAGTCAACTCTGGTATCATGGACCAATTTGCTATCGGTATGGGAGCCGACCAACGTGCTATTTACCTTGATACCAACACCTTAGAGTATGATTTGGTACCACTTAATTTGAAGGACAATGTCGTTGTTATTATGAACACCAATAAACGCCGTGAATTGGCAGACTCTAAATACAATGAACGCCGTGCTGAATGTGAAAAAGCAGTGGAAGAATTGCAAGTCGCCTTAGATATTCAGACCTTGGGTGAATTGGACGAGTGGACCTTTGACCAATATAGCTATCTGATTAAAGACGAAAATCGTTTGAAACGTGCTCGCCATGCTGTGCTTGAAAACCAACGTACCCTCAAAGCTCAAGCAGCCCTCCAAGCAGGAGATTTGGAAACATTTGGTCGCTTGATGAATGCGTCACATGTTTCCCTAGAGCATGACTATGAAGTAACTGGTTTAGAATTGGATACTCTTGTTCATACAGCTTGGGCACAAGAAGGAGTTCTCGGTGCTCGCATGACAGGGGCTGGTTTTGGCGGATGTGCCATTGCTTTGGTGCAAAAAGATGCTGTTGAGGCCTTTAAGGAAGGTGTAGGCAAATACTATGAGGAAGTAGTTGGATACGCTCCAAGCTTCTATATCGCTGAAGTTGCAGGTGGCACTCGCGTCCTTGACTAGTCCAAAGGAGGCTCTATAGTGACCTTAGTAGATAAATTTGTAACACATGTTATTACTGAAAGTACCTTTGAGGAAATGGATCGAATCTACCTGACCAATCGTGTCTTGGCACGAGTGGGAGATGGTGTTTTGGAAGTTGAGACCAATCTGGATAAATTGATTGACCTCAAGGATCAGCTGGTTGAGGAGGCGGTTCGATTAGAGATGATTGAGGACAGTCAGACTGCGCGTGAAATCCTTGGTGCTGAACTGATGGACTTGGTGACCCCTTGTCCCAGTCAGGTCAATCGTGACTTTTGGGAAACCTATGCCCACTCTCCTGAGCAGGCGATTGCGGACTTTTACCAACTTAGCCAGAAAAATGACTACATCAAACTCAAGGCTATTGCTAAAAATATCGCTTATCGTGTTCCGTCTGACTACGGAGAACTTGAGATTACCATCAATCTCTCTAAGCCTGAAAAGGATCCAAAGGAGATTGCGGCAGCTAAGTTGGTGCAAGCTAGCAATTATCCTCAGTGTCAGCTTTGTCTAGAGAATGAGGGCTACCATGGTCGAGTTAACCACCCAGCTCGCAGCAATCACCGTATTATCCGTTTTGAAATGGATGGTCAGGAATGGGGCTTCCAGTATTCGCCCTATGCTTACTTTAATGAGCATTGTATTTTCTTAGATGGCCAGCATCGTCCCATGGCCATTAGTCGTCAGAGCTTTGAACGTCTGCTGGCTATCGTAGAGCAGTTTCCAGGCTATTTTGCTGGCTCTAATGCCGATTTGCCGATTGTAGGTGGCTCTATTCTGACTCATGACCACTATCAGGGAGGCCGTCACATATTTCCTATGGAATTGGCTCCCTTGCAAAAGACCTTCCGATTTGCTGGTTTTGAGCAAGTCAAGGCTGGAATTGTCAAGTGGCCTATGTCAGTGATTCGATTGACCTCGGATTCCAAAGAAGATTTGATCAACTTAGCTGACAAGATTTTGCAGGAATGGCGTCAGTATTCAGATCCTAGTGTGCAGATTTTGGCAGAGACGTACGGAACACCGCATCACACTATCACACCTATAGCCCGTAAACGCGATGGACAGTTTGAGTTGGACTTGGTCTTGCGGGACAATCAGACTTCTGCAGAACATCCTGATGGCATCTATCATCCTCACAAGGATGTCCAACATATCAAGAAGGAAAATATCGGCTTGATTGAGGTCATGGGCTTGGCAATCTTGCCACCACGTCTGAAAGAAGAAGTGGAGCAAGTCGCTAGCTATCTTGTAGGAGAAGCTGTTACAGTTGCCGATTATCATCAGGAATGGGCCGACCAACTAAAAGCCCAACATCCAGACCTAACGGATAAAGAAAAAGCCCTTGAAATCGTCAAGGACTCTGTGGGTAATATCTTTGCGCGTGTACTTGAGGATGCAGGAGTCTACAAGCAGACAGAACAAGGGCAGACAGCCTTTATGCGTTTTGTGGAACAGGTAGGAATTTTGCCAGACTAGGAGCTTTCTCCTTGCACAGTCCTATAAAAAGTAGTATCATAGTGTCGTTTGAAATATCAGGAGGAAACGATGAAAGATTTTCATTTTGACGCTATATCTGCCTTTGAAAATTATGAAATTAAAGAGATGAAAGATGGTCACGTTGTGGTGACGACCAAAGTAGTGGACTCGTCGCTCAACTACTATGGCAATGCCCATGGTGGCTATCTTTTCACACTCTGTGACCAAATCAGTGGTTTGGTGGTTATCTCGCTAGGACTAGACGGAGTGACACTCCAATCCTCTATCAACTACCTCAAAGCAGGAAAACTCGACGATGTGCTGACCATTAAAGGAAAATGTGTCCATCAAGGTCGCACAACCTGTGTCGTGGATGTTGATATCACTAATCAAGAAGGAAAAAATGTCTGCAAGGCAACCTTTACCATGTTTGTCACAGGCCAACGGTCAGAAGACAGACAGGTAAGGATATAGAGACAGGTGAGTGGGATAAATTTATCTCACTCATTTTTTTGGTTCATTTTACTATAAAATTGTTGACAACGCTTTCAAATTGTGTTATTATTAAAGCATAAAATAAAAAGTAAAAAAAGCTATGAAAAGAAAAATCTTATTAGCTATAAGTTTGTTGTCTTTGATATTAACAGTCTTGGTAATAAGTCACTTTCCTGCTAAAAATCAGGGCTTTGATTCAGGACTTGTGTTTGTTGCTCAGTAAAAATGGTTTTAATAGTTTAATTAAGAAAGGAGCCTAGGATATGAGTTACAACTTACCTAACAGATATAAAAACGGAGATTTTTAATTGGCATAGGATACTTCTTTATTCTGTTATATAGTAAAGGACGGTGCATTTCTTAGCAAGACTTTGTCGTCAGATATTATAATATGAATTTAAGAGGCGTTATATGATAAGTAACTGGTTTATACTTTTAATTTTAGACAAAGATGAAAATCTTTTAGAAATTAGTTGGGGATAAAATCATGAAAAATACATTGAAAAAAATTGCATCTACTACTCTGATTGGACTCTCTCTACTTGGTATAGGTAGTTCAGTGGTTTCCGCAGCAACTGTATATTATAAAGGTAGTGCAGTATATTGGGACTATGGCCGTACAGCAGCTGTATTTAGTTATTCAAATGTTCAATCAACTGTTTATGAGCATACAGCAACTGCGAATGGTGTTTCTTCTGGGTGGCAAGATCCTGGAGTAATGGCCTCTGCAACTGCGTTTATCGGAGGCGGCACTGCACAATGTTACTGGAATTGTCGAGGGTAATAGCCTATGACTAACAAAAACATTTTTCTAGGAAAATTAAAATACCTAGCCCTGTTTTTGGTTGCTGTTCAGAGTATATTATTTGCTCTGACAGCAATTTTTTTTACAGGTGTATCTTATCAAGAAACATGGCAGCACTACAACCAGAATAATCGAACTATAACGCTGTACCTTCAAAAGCTAAATCCAATTCAGCAAGAAAAAGCGTTTCATTATTTAAATGAGAGAAGTGATTTAGCCGTTTGGACTCATCGAATCATTCAAGATTCTAATGGCAATGGTATACAAAAACATTATATAGATGCCATGGGAAATTCTGATTATTTTTCTGATTTTAACTTTCACCATTCAAATATTTTAACTAAGTCACAGCTAAAGGTCTTACTAGAGCATGAGGATAGTAAGAAAACGATAGGAATTGCTGAGGCGTCTCATGATACGCTTAATGAGCTACCGAGGCCTTTATTTACTATTCCGATTGTTATTGATCGATTAGAGCAAGTTTATCAAAAAACCAATACTTTAACGGGAATCTATCATGTAAATGGTTTAGAATCAGAAACAGACAAAAGTGAATTTATCAAACAGTTTGCGAGTGCCACAGACTTATCAGAGGAAAATTTTCTACAGGAAAAATTTGGTAGTCGTCGTGATTATGGTCTAGTTCCTTTTGTTCTCATAGGTTTGCTGTTATTTACAATGTTAACACTGTTAATATTATTGCTTGTAATTGTTCTTCAGGCCTATGAAAAATTTGGTAGTCTCACCCTACTGGGATGGAGTCGAAATGAATTTTGGTTAGCATTATTTAAACCTATTATTTATCCATCGGTTCTTAGCACACCTATATTAGCTGTAGGTATTTGGTGGTTGACAGGCTGGTCCCAAGTTTCATACTATATTTTGATACCTATCATGGGCCATATAGTATTTTCAATGTTGGCCTTAGCTACTATTCTCATTATTCCTAGTTTGATAGTTTATTCAGTGACTGCTTTGTCTGCTATTCACAAACGTTTTCCAAGTAGACTATTGACTATTTTAGGTATTAGTTCCTACATTGCGTTAAGCAGTATCTTAATTGCTACCAGTTATGCCCTAGATGGTCCTTTGTACCGTTTTATGGATAATGTCCATATTGCTAGGGCGTGGAAAAGTGTTGAGAATATGCAAGTAATTGATTCTTTTTCTGAAGGCGATGACTTGGGAACACTGGCAGGTACGAGTAATACATTAGAATTAAGTATGTATCATCTTTATACAAAAATAGGTCATGATGAAGGTGTCTATTTAATTCATAGTCAATACTACGGACAAGATTTTTTGGCGAACGTGACTGCTTATCAGAATCTACCTAGTAAACCATTTTGGTATCTAGTTTATTCTTATAATTATTTAACTGAACTAGGTTTTCAGTTTTCTGAAGAAGAATTAAATGAGATACGAAGTGGTAGCAGATTGTATCTGATTCCAGATAGTTATACAACTGAGGAACAGCAACGTATGCGAGCATATTTAGAAGAAAGTGTCAAAGTCTATGATGGGGATGTGGAGACACCATTTACACAAAATCGTCAATTCATTTATAAAAGCTATTCCACAACTAAAGATATTTTCCTTTGGTCCACAAATTTACAAGAAGGGGTAACTAGTAAGGAGCCGATTATTTTTGTAGCTAGTCCTGAAAATCTTTATTTTAAAGAGAGTGCAAATCTTGTTGTTTCGGGTTTCAATGGTTATCTCAAAATACGTAATCAGAATATTCTGACTCGTGTGAAGGAAGAGATAAAGACTCATTTTCCAGATCTTATGGATAACGATATTCAATTTACACCAGTTAGCCGATATATTGATGGACGCCAGAAAGAGTTGAGTTATACTTTTTATCTATTTGGCAGCGTTATATTAGCTATATTGATTAGTTTAACCTCAATACTAATTGCTTTGGTATTGATGTATCGAATTACTTATCAAGATCGGTTAATAGTGCAATACTTCTTAGGATTTGGTTTATGGGCACGTTATAAAGGAATTATGATTTTGGTGATTGCTTCTGCTATTATAGAGGTACTAATTAGTTTCTTATTGAAAACAAAATTGGGTATAGTGTCCGCCGCTTTATCTCTATGCTTGCAGTTAGTTCTTCTATATGGTTTTCTTTTGCGGAAAGAACAGCAGAAAATCTTAAATATATTTAAGGAGTAAGAATATGCCAACTATTTCAGTCAGACAGTTATCGAAATATTACGGTGCAAAACGTGTTATTGAGAATATTTCATTTGATATTTCGGATAGAGAATTTGTTGCGTTGATTGGTCCATCCGGTTCAGGAAAATCTACGTTACTCAACCTTATTGGCTTATTAGAAACTGTTGATGAGGGAACAATCACGATTGATGGTGAGATTCTACCACAAGTTAACTCTAAAAAGGCAACCCATCTCCGTCGAAATGTATTAAATTACTTGTTTCAATCTAATGCTCTGATTCCAAATGAAAGTGTTAGTGATAATTTGATGCTAGCACTTCATTACACTGATTTAACTAAGAAAGAAAAAGATAAAAAAATAAAGACAGTTTTATCAAAAGTTCACATGGAATCTTTCTTGGAGAGTCGTATTAATGAGTTATCAGGTGGAGAACAGCAGCGAATTGCTATCGCTCGTGCTATTCTAAAGCCAGGAGAGTTGATTCTAGCAGATGAGCCAACTGGCTCCTTGGATCCACAAATGGCTCAAACAGCCTTTGAATTACTGAAACTGCTACGTGATGAGTATGGGAAAACGATTATTTTGGTAACGCATAATATGGATCAGGCTCAGCAATGTGATAGAATTATTGACTTAGAACGCTTAAAAGATTTGAACTGATACGTGTTGCTACATATTGTTGCATCAGAAGAGGTGTATGATTTCTTAAAAGTTATCTGGCCTGATTATGAAACAGAGAGTAATTATGAAAACTTAAGTTTGATGGTCTATACTTTATCAGACTCTGATTGTGTGAGATGCTTATCTGAAAATATAGAATTTGGTGATGGGAAACAACTTTTTTTATTGAATAAAAAGTATGGCTGGGAATATGGAGATGAATTACCAGAGTGGTTGGAAAGTCCCAAACATAGATTATTGCTAATAAGTGAGTTATTAGAGAGAAACTTAAGATGAAAAAGTGTACTATAGAAATTACTGAAACTCTAGCTCGTCTAGTGAGTATAGAAGCTGAAGATAAGTATGAAGCTGAACGTATTGTAAGAGAAAAGTATAAGAATGGTGAAATAGTTCTTGGTGCAGATGATTTTCAGGACTATGAAACTAGTATATATGAGTAGGCAGATGTTTTTATTTTGTCACACAAAAAAGAGGCTAGCACCTCTTTTTCTTATTTCTTTTTATGATTTAACACGGCATTGAGTACAATGGCGAGTAGGCTGGCTACGACGATTCCGTTTGAGAAGAACATTTGGAAGGCTGTCGGCATGCTGACAAAGAGATTGCTGTTATTTAGACCGACACCTGCAGCGATTGAAACAGCTGCGATAAGGAAGTTATGTTCATTGTTAGCAAAGTCAACACGGGCGAGGATTTGCATCCCTTGAATAGATACAAAACCAAACATCACCAGCATGGCACCACCGAGGACAGGGCTTGGAATGATTTGGGCAAGGGCGCCAAACTTAGGAAGGAGTCCAAGGAGAACGAGGAAACCAGCTGCGTAGTAGATTGGCAGGCGAGTCTTGATACCTGATAATTTAACCAAACCAACGTTTTGTGAAAATCCTGTGTAAGGGAAGGTGTTAAAGATTCCTCCGAGAAGAACGGCCAAACCTTCTGCGCGGTAACCGTTGCGAAGGCGTGTGCTGTCGATTGGGTCTTTCGTGATATCAGACAAGGCTAGGTAAACACCAGTCGACTCAACCATAGACACCGTTGCGATGATACACATCATGACAATAGATGAGATTTCAAAGGTTGGCATCCCAAAGTAGAGTGGAGTTGGGACATGGACAAGAGGTGCTGCCGCAACAGGAGAGAAATCAACTAAGCCCATGCTAGCAGCAATGGCAGTTCCAACAACCAGACCAATCAAAATAGAGATAGACTTGATAAATCCTTTGGTAAAGATGTTAATCAAGAGGATAATCAGAACAGTGATAGCTGCAAGCAAGAGACTTTGACCAGTTGGCTCTGGAACATTATTTCCCATATTTCCAATAGCGACAGGAATCAAGGTTAAACCAATCGTGGTAATAACAGATCCTGTTACGATAGATGGGAAGAGATTGGCCACTTTTGAGAAGATGCCTGACACAAGAACCACGTAAATCCCTGATGCAATAAGGGCGCCAAACATAGCGCCACTACCATGGCTTTGCCCAATCATAATCAAGGGAGCGACCGACTGGAAGGCAACTCCGAGCACGACTGGGAGTCCAATTCCAAAGTATTTGTTGAGTTGGAGTTGGAGGAAGGTTGCCACCCCACACATGAATATATCTGTGGAAATCAGGTAGGTCAATTGCTCAGTTGAATAGCCAAGGGCTGTCGCAATCATGATGGGAACCAGGATGGATCCTGAGTACATAGCTAGTAAGTGCTGCAAGCCAAGAACGGCTGCTTGCGAATGTTTTTCTTGAGTTTGCATTAGAGATCTGCCTCCTTAAAAATAACTTGACCATTTTCAAAACGATCCAAACGAGCGAGTGATAGGACAGGATAGCCTGCTTTTTCAAGCAAATCACGGCCATCTTGGAAAGATTTTTCAATCACAATACCGATAGCTTCGACTGTGGCACCAGCCTGTTCGATGATTTGAATCAAGCCTTTAGCAGCTTGGCCATTAGCAAGGAAATCGTCGATAATCAAGACCTTGTCCTCTGGTGAGAGGAATTTTCCAGCGATAGAAACAGTGCTGGTTACCTGCTTGGTAAAGGAGTAAACTTCGGCAGTCAAGATTCCTTCGTTCATAGTGATATTCTTAGCTTTTTTGGCGAAAATCATGGGAATGTTTAAGGCTTCGGCTGTAAAAACGGCTGGGGCAATACCCGACGCTTCAATGGTCACAACCTTGGTAATGCCAGCAGCAGCGAATTTTTCCGCAAAAACCTTACCAATCTCTCGCATCAAGCTAAAGTCAACTTGGTGGGTTAAAAAGGAATCCACCTTGAGAATGTTGTCACCCAAGATATGCCCATCCTTGAGGATGCGCTCTTCTAATAATTTCATAAGACCTCCTAAAGTCTAAAAGCTAATCCATTTGCTTGTTTCAGATTTCTATCTAATAAAACTGATAGAAAAAGGACCTACTTAATCTCTAAGTAAGTCCCCAAAATAGGCATGGTAAAAACGCCATACCTCACTTCTGACTTACTTATTGTTAGGTGTTCCGGCACCTTGTAGAAACGTCGTGCCAATTCACAACATAAACAAGTAAAATGATATTCAATTTTAAACAGGCTACTGCCAATGTTTTTATTTTACACTAAATAACTTTAGAAATCAAATGTTTTGTTAGTGTTTTGGTTTGAAAAACGAACAAATATAATAAGAAGGGGCAAAAATTAACTTATTGGCTAACATTTAGAAGGTTTTTCCATCATAAAAGGCATATTATCAAGATTTTTCAAGACTTGACAATATGCCTTTTTCTAATTTTAAAGACTTTTCCCCAATCTTTATTATTCTACTCGCTAAATCTTAAAAAATAACCATCTGGATCCAAAATCGCAAATTCATGGGGATAGATATAGTGATCCCCAACGCGAAACTTTCTTTTGGTTAAGGGACGATAAATAGGATAGTTGGCTTCCAGCAGTTTTTGGTGGAGCTGAGGAACATCTGCAATGCCAAAGGAAATATTGACACCGCACCCGAAAGGATAGGTCAGCTGAGCTAATTCTTCTGCTCTGCCTTCTTCTAGCATAAGTTGGCAGTCTTCAAGCGAGAGGAAGAGAAATTTCTCCTCTGGACGCTCGTATTCGACAGAGAATCCTAGCAGGTCGCAGTAGAAGTGGCGTGATTTTTCTATGTCAGATACTACAAATTCAGGAATGACAGCTTGATAGTCCATTCGTTTTCTCCTTAGAGCTCAATCTCCATGACAATGGGTGTATGGTCTTGGCGAGCTCCCGAGTCGATCATATCAGACTTGGTCACCTTGTCAGCCACGCGGTTGCTTGTCAGCCAGTAGTCGATTCTCCAGCCTGTATTGTTGATTTTAGAAGTCTTGCTGCGTTGTGCCCACCAAGTATAGCGTTCTGGAACATCGCCGTGAATGTGGCGGAAGGTATCAGTAAATCCAGTTGCTAAAAGGTTGGTAAATCCAGCACGTTCCTCGTCGGTAAATCCTGGTGAATGACGGTTGCTGGCAGGATTTGCAAGGTCGATTTCATTGTGGGCAACGTTGTAGTCACCGGTCGCAAGGACTGGTTTTTCTTTGTCTAGTTGAGCCAAGTACTCAGCATATTTGACATCCCAGACCTGACGTTCTTCCAAGCGTTTGAGACCGTCGCCAGCGTTTGGAGTGTAAACTTGGGTAACGAAAAATTTATCAAATTCTAGAGTGATGATGCGGCCTTCCAAGTCCATGGTAGAAGGGGCACCGATTTCTGGGAAAGTGACAGTGGGTGTGAGTTCTTTCTTATAAAGGAACATGGTTCCAGCATAGCCTTTACGGGCAGGTTCTTGGGAAGAGCGCCACGTGTTTTCGTAGCCTGGGAAGAGTTCTTCTAAAATTTCCAAGTGTTTCTTTGTAGGACCCTTGGCAGAAAGCTTGGTTTCTTGGATAGCGATAATATCAGCATTTTCTGCCACAAGGGTTTGTAGGACTTCTTGGGACAATTTCGCGCGAGCTGAGTCACTAGTTAGGGCAGCATTGAGGGAATCAATATTCCATGAGATAAGTTTCATAAAGTTACCTTTTTCATTCAGATTATAGATTTTATTATACCAAAAAAAGGTTTATTTCCCCAACGTATGGTTTGAAAAATCACCCTCTTTCGTTTATAATGAAGAATGATTTTATGAAAGGGAGTGAAAATAAATGAAATTTTACTCATATGACTATGTGCTTAGCCAAATCAGTCAGCAAAATGGAATGATGATTGGCTTTGGAATTGTGCTCCTAGCTATCACAGGATTTTTTGCTTTTAAAGCCTATCGAGATAAAAAGGGAACTAAGTTTCGGGAATTGGTCATGATTTTAGCCTTGACCTTAGTGGCCATGCTTTTGGTGACAATTTCAAAATACCAGACCAATCAAGCCTCTAACAACCAATTTCAAACTTCCCTTCATTTCATAGAGGTCATTTCCAAAGACTTGGGAGTGGATAAATCAGAAGTTTATGTCAATACTTCTGCAGTCACTGATGGAGCGCTTGTCAAGGTAGGTTCAAATGTCTATCGTGCTATGAACGGGAGCCAACCAGACAAGTATCTTTTAGAGAAAATAGAATTGCATCAAACAGACACTATTGAATTGGTGGAGGTAAACAAATGACACTCAACTATATGGAAATTTTAATCAAACTGGCCTTGGGTCTTTTCTCGCTGGTTTTCGTGATCAATGTGACAGGAAAAGGAAACCTAGCACCTAACTCTGCGACAGACCAAATTCAGAACTATGTTCTCGGTGGTATCATCGGTGGGGTAATTTACAATAGTTCTATCAGCATTCTCCAGTATGCAGTGATTTTGATGATGTGGACGATTTTGGTTTTGACACTCAAATGGCTCAATAACAATGTTCGTTTTGTCAAACGCTTGATTGATGGGAAACCAACTCTCCTCATCAAAAATGGGCAGATTGATCCAGAAGCCTGTCGTTCAGTTGGTTTGTCTGCGGCAGATGTAGCTCTCAAACTTCGTAGTCAAGGGATTTTCCAGATGAAGCAGGTCAAACGCGCTGTGCAGGAGCAAAATGGCCAACTTATCGTGGTCCAAATGGGAGATGAAAATCCTAAGTATCCAGTTGTGACTGACGGTGTGATCCAAGTTGATGTTTTGGAATCGATTGGCCGTAGCGAAGAGTGGCTGCTTGATAACCTCAGCAAACAAGGGCATGACAATGTGGCCAATATCTTTATCGCTGAGTATGATAAGGGTGCGGTCACAGTCGTAACCTATGAATAAGAAAAACCTGAGGTCTTGTACTCTTCAAAAATCTCTTCAAACTGCGTCAACGTCGCCTTGCCGTATGTATGGTTACTGACTTCGTCAGTTCTATCTACAACCTCAAAGCAGTGCTTTGAGCAGCCTGCGGCTAGTTTCCTAGTTTGCTCTTTGATTTTCATTGAGTATTGGCCTCAGGTTTCCATTTGTAATCAGAAAGGGATTTTATGTCCATTATTCAAAAACTTTGGTGGTTTTTCAAGTTAGAAAAACGCCGTTATCTAGTCGGAATTGTGGCTCTGGTCTTAGTTTCCGTCCTCAACCTTATTCCCCCTATGGTTATGGGGCGGGTGATTGATGCCATCACATCGGGACAATTAATCCAGCAGGACCTCCTTCTTGACCTATTTTATTTACTTCTTGCGGCCTTTGGGATGTATTATCTGCGCTATGTTTGGCGGATGTATATCCTTGGGACTTCCTACCGTTTGGGACAGATTATGCGCTCTCGCTTATTTGAGCATTTCACAAAAATGTCTCCAGCCTTTTATCAAACCTATCGGACTGGGGACCTGATGGCACACGCCACCAACGATATCAATGCCTTAACCCGTCTCGCAGGGGGTGGTGTTATGTCTGCCGTGGATGCCTCTATCACGGCTTTAGTGACCTTGCTGACCATGCTTTTTAGCATTTCGTGGCAAATGACCCTAGTTGCCATTTTACCCCTGCCTTTCATGGCTTATGCGACCAGTCGTCTAGGGAGAAAGACCCACAAGGCTTTTGGTGAATCACAGGCTGCCTTTTCTGAACTTAATAACAAGGTGCAGGAGTCTGTATCAGGTATTAAAGTGACCAAGTCTTTCGGTTACCAGGCGGACGAGTTGAAATCTTTCCAGGCAGTCAATGAATTGACCTTCCAAAAGAATCTGCAAACCATGAAATACGATAGTCTCTTTGACCCCATGGTTCTCTTATTTGTTGGTTCCTCCTATGTTTTAACCCTCTTGGTCGGTTCCTTGATGGTTCAGGAGGGGCAGATTACAGTTGGGAAACTGGTCACTTTTATCAGCTACTTGGATATGCTAGTTTGGCCTCTTATGGCCATCGGCTTCCTCTTTAATATTACCCAGAGAGGAAAGGTTTCTTACCAGCGGATTGAAAATCTTTTGTCTCAGGTATCACCCGTACAAGACCCTGAGTTTCCTCTGGATGGTATTGAAAATGGGCGCTTGCAGTATGCCATTGATAACTTTGCTTTTGAAAATGAGGAAACATTGACGGATATTCACTTTAGTCTGGAAAAAGGGCAAACCCTAGGCTTGGTCGGGCAGACAGGTTCTGGTAAAACGTCCTTGATTAAGCTCCTCTTGCGTGAATATGATGTGGATAAGGGAGCCATTTATCTGAATGACCACGATATTCGTGACTATCGTCTGACAGACCTTCGCAGTCTCATGGGCTACGTCCCTCAGGACCAGTTCCTCTTTGCGACTTCGATTTTAGATAATATCCGCTTTGGCAATCCTAACTTGCCCCTTTCAGCGGTCGAGGAAGCGACTAAGCTAGCACAAGTTTATCAAGACATTGTAGCCATGCCTCAGGGATTTGATACGTTGATTGGTGAAAAGGGAGTTAGTCTTTCTGGAGGTCAAAAGCAACGTCTGGCCATGAGTCGGGCTATGATTTTAGACCCTGATATCTTGATTTTGGATGATTCTTTGTCAGCCGTGGATGCCAAGACGGAGTATGCGATTATCGACAATCTCAAGGAGACGCGAAAGGACAAGACAACCATTATTACGGCTCATCGCCTGAGTGCGGTTGTCCATGCAGATTTGATTTTAGTCCTGCAAAATGGTCAAATCATCGAACGAGGCAGGCACGAAGACCTGCTAGCTTTGGATGGCTGGTATGCCCAAACCTACCAGTCTCAGCAGTTGGAAATGAGGGGAGAAGAAGATGCAGAATAAGAAAGAACAATGGGCTGTATTGAAGCGCTTGATGTCCTATCTCAAGCCTTACGGGCTCCTGACCTTTTTGGCACTCGGTTTTCTCCTAGCGACGACGGTCATTAAAAGTGTCATTCCCCTTGTGGCTTCCCACTTTATAGACCAGTATCTGAGCAATCTCAACCAACTTGCTGTGATCGTTTTGCTGGCCTACTATGGCCTTTATATCCTACAAACTCTGGTCCAGTATGTCGGCAATCTTCTCTTTGCACGGGTGTCCTACAGTATTGTTAGGGATATTCGTCGGGATGCCTTTGCCAATATGGAAAAGCTGGGCATGTCTTATTTTGACAAGACGCCAGCAGGCTCCATCGTCTCTCGTTTGACCAATGATACTGAGACCATCAGCGATATGTTTTCAGGGATTTTATCTAGCTTTATCTCAGCAGTTTTCATCTTTCTGACAACTCTTTATACCATGTTGGTGTTGGATTTTCGTTTGACAGCATTAGTCTTGCTCTTTCTCCCCTTGATTTTCCTTTTGGTCAATCTCTATCGGAAAAAATCAGTGAAAATCATTGAGAAAACCAGAAGTCTCTTGTCAGATATCAATAGCAAGCTGGCTGAAAACATCGAGGGAATCAGAATAATCCAGGCCTTTAATCAAGAGAAGCGCCTGCAGGCGGAATTTGATGAGATCAACCAAGAACACTTGGTCTATGCCAACCGTTCTGTAGCCTTGGATGCCCTCTTTTTGCGCCCTGCCATGAGTTTGCTGAAACTCTTAGGATACGCTGTCTTGATGGCCTATTTTGGTTACCGTGGGCTTTATCTGGGAATAACTGCCGGGACTATGTATGCCTTTATCCAGTACATCAACCGCCTTTTTGACCCCTTGATTGAAGTAACGCAAAACTTCTCAACCCTTCAAACGTCCATGGTTTCTGCGGGCCGTGTATTTGCCTTGATTGACGAGAGGACCTATGAGCCTCTTCAAGAAAATGGCCAGTCTGAGGTCAAAGAAGGCAATATCCGTTTTGAACATGTGTGCTTCTCATATGATGGAAAACATCCGATTCTGGATGATATTTCCTTCTCCGTTAACAAGGGTGAGACCATTGCCTTTGTGGGTCATACAGGTTCTGGGAAATCTTCGATTATCAATGTTCTCATGCGTTTTTATGAATTTCAATCAGGGACAGTTCTCTTGGATGATGTGGATATCAGAAACTACAGTCAGGAAGAGTTGAGAAAAAACATCGGTCTGGTCTTGCAGGACCCCTTCCTCTATCACGGGACCATTAAGTCCAATATCGCCATGTACCAAAAAATCAGTGATGAGCAGGTCCAGGCTGCGGCAACCTTCGTGGATGCAGATTCCTTTATTCAAGAACTTCCTCAGGGATATGATGCACCTGTTTCCGAGCGCGGTTCGAGCTTCTCTACTGGTCAGCGTCAGCTTCTTGCCTTTGCTAGAACAGTCGCCAGTCAGCCTAAAATCCTGATTTTGGATGAAGCGACAGCCAATATTGACTCTGAGACAGAAAGTCTGGTTCAAGCTTCTCTGGCTAAGATGAGACAGGGGCGGACAACCATTGCCATCGCTCACCGTCTTTCTACTATCCAAGACGCCAATTGTATCTATGTTTTGGACAAGGGGCGCATTATCGAGAGTGGAACCCATGAGGAACTTTTGGCTCTGGGAGGAACCTACCACAAGATGTATAGCTTGCAGGCAGGGGCCATGTCCTAATACTCTTTGAAAATCTCTTAAAACCAGGTCATCTTTATTTGCAACCTAAAAGCTGTACTTTGATTTTCATTGAGTGTAAGAATGAAATCCTTCAAATTACAGATTTCTTTCACCGCCTTTTCCATTTTGTGGTATAATGAAAAATGTTGACAAATAGTATAATAAAAACAAAGGAGAAACAGCATGCTGAAATGGGAAGACTTGCCCGTGGAAATGAAATCAAGCGAGGTTGAGTCTTACTACCAGCTTGTCTCTAAAAGGAAGGGTTCGCTGATTTTCAAGCGTTGCTTGGACTGGGTTTTAGCCTTGGTTGTATTGGTTCTGACCTCTCCCATCTTTCTCATCTTGAGCATTTGGATCAAGTTGGATAGCAAGGGGCCAGTGATTTACAAGCAAGAGCGCGTGACCCAGTACAATCGACCTTTCAAGATTTGGAAGTTCCGTACCATGGTGACGGATGCGGATAAAAAAGGGAGTCTGGTGACTTCTGCTAACGATAGTCGTATTACCAAGGTTGGCAATTTTATCCGCCGTGTCCGTTTGGACGAACTGCCTCAGCTGGTCAATGTCCTTAAAGGCGAAATGTCTTTTGTAGGGACGCGTCCTGAAGTGCCACGCTACACAGAGCAGTATAGCCCTGAAATGATGGCGACCTTGCTTTTGCCAGCAGGGATTACCTCTCCAGCCAGCATCAACTACAAGGATGAGGACACCATCATCAGTCAAATGACGGAGAAAGGTCTGTCAGTTGACCAGGCCTATGTGGAGCATGTTCTTCCTGAAAAGATGCGCTATAACCTTGTCTATCTCCGAGAGTTTAGTTTCCTTGGAGACATCAAAATCATGTTTCAAACCGTGTTTGAAGTGCTAAAATAAAGTAGTCATGAGAAAATGAGTACAGATAAAAGGAGCAAATCAATGCCAAATTACAATATTCCATTTTCACCACCCGATATCACCGAAGCTGAAATTGCTGAAGTAGCGGATACCCTGCGTTCTGGTTGGATCACAACAGGTCCTAAGACAAAAGAACTAGAGCGTCGCTTGTCTCAATATACACAGACACCTAAGACCGTCTGCCTCAACTCTGCGACTGCCGCTCTTGAGTTGATTTTGCGTGTTTTGGAAGTGGGGCCTGGTGATGAAGTCATTGTTCCAGCTATGACTTACACAGCTTCATGTAGTGTCATCACGCACGTAGGAGCAACACCTGTCATGGTGGATATCCAAGCAGATACGTTTGAGATGGATTATGACTTGCTGGAGCAAGTTATCACTGAGAAAACTAAGGTGATCATCCCAGTAGAGCTCGCAGGGATTGTTTGCGACTACGACCGTTTGTTCCAAGTAGTGGAGAAGAAACGTGACCTCTTTACTGCGTCAAGCAAGTGGCAAAAAGCCTTTAACCGTATTGTGATTGTCTCTGATAGTGCCCATGCTTTGGGATCTACTTATAAAGGACAACCAGCTGGTTCTATCGCTGACTTTACTTCTTTCTCATTCCATGCCGTTAAGAATTTTACAACTGCTGAGGGAGGAAGTGCGACTTGGAAGGCCAATCCAGCGATTGACGACGAAGAGATGTACAAGGAATTCCAAATTCTTTCCCTTCATGGGCAAACTAAGGATGCTCTTGCCAAGATGCAACTGGGCTCATGGGAATATGATATCGTCACACCAGCCTACAAGTGCAATATGACCGATATCATGGCGTCACTTGGTTTGGTACAATTGGACCGTTACCCTGGTTTACTAGAACGTCGTAAGGAGATCGTGGACCGCTATGATCGTGGTTTTTCAGGTTCTCGTATCCATCCATTGGCACATAAGACTGATACTGTCGAATCTTCACGCCACCTCTACATCACCCATGTAGAAGGAGCGAGCTTAGAAGAACGCAATCTTATCATCCAAGAATTAGCTAAAGCAGGAATTGCAAGTAATGTACACTACAAACCACTTCCGCTCTTGACAGCCTATAAGAATCTTGGCTTTGATATGGCGAACTATCCTAAGGCTTATGCCTTCTTTGAAAATGAAATTACGCTCCCTCTTCACACTAAATTAAGCGATGAAGAAGTGGACTATATCATTGAGACTTTCAAAACAGTTTCTGAAAAAGTACTAGCTTCATCAAAAAAATTGTAAAAAAGTCTTGACAAAGAAAAAACAAAGTATTAAAATAAGTTCAACAAATCAGAAAAGTAACTATTTTTGATCTTCAGGGAGCCTGTGGTGATTGTGAACAGGTGGTTGGAAATAGTGAAAGTGGGCTGATTTTAAAAATGAATTTGAAACAATGAAAATTCGGTGCGCACACCTTACAGTGCAACTTGTTGTTAGACAAGGCAGAGATGTAAAGGGATAGACCCTTTATAATTGAGGTGGCACCGCGTTACCAACGCCCTCACATGGAAGTAGATTCTGTGTGTGGGCTTTTTTCTTTCGGTCATTTTGTTTTTCTTTTATTAGGGCCTTAAGTCGCTTTGATGAACTTGAGTTCTATCTACAGCTCCTTGCCTACTACTAAAAGCAAACAAAATGGCCGGATTCATACGAAAAAAGCTAGTAAAGGTGTACCGAAATAAAAATCTCATCATCAATGTCTCTGGTCGTGGAGACAAGGCCGTAGCTGCGATTGCAGACTACCTAGAAGCTAAAAAATAATAGATGGAAAAATTACAGTCCTTTCTCTCACAGAGAGCTTGTGGTTGCTGGAAACAAGCAGAGAAAGTTGTAAGGTTGGGTCCATCTGAAACGAGAGAAGAAAACATAATTCTCAAGGGAGTGCCCTTTATCGCACAGCCTGTTACAGGACTTTCTGAGACAGGAATGAGAGATAGGAGAAATCCTATAATTGAGGTGGCACCGCGAATTTCGTCCTCACGCAAGTTATTTTGCGTGGGGATTTTTTATACAGTCACCACGGACTAGAAGTAGAACTGAAAGGGAAATTACAATGGAACGAATCATTCATGGAGATGTCTTATCACCAATCTTGGCTTATATGCGCCTAAAGGGGCAACACAAGGTTATCTTAGAGAGTATTCCGAGAGACAAGGAAACAGCTCGTTTTTCTATCCTAGCCTATAATCCTGTTTTTGAGATTAAGTTTGAAAATGGAGTCCTTTATCAAAATGGTCAAGTGATTGATCAGGATCCCTTGGATTTCCTTTATGAAGTGACTCATAAGAGCCAGCACCATTCAGATCTCCCTTTTGGTGGTGGGGCAATTGGTTTTGTTGGTTACGATATGATTTCACTTTATGAAGAAATTGGTCAAATTCCTGAAGATACTATTGGAACGCCAGACATGCATTTCTTCGTCTATGAGAGTTATATTGTCTTTGACCACAAGAAAGAAAAAATCCATGTCATCGAGGATGCACTCTATAGTGAGCGTAGTCAAGAAGACTTGGAAAAAGCCTTGAACCAAGTGCTTGAGGAATTACGCATTCCTGCTCCAAATGAATTTGAAGACTTGGATCTATCTCCGTTAGACTTCAAACCCCATATTGCTCCTCAGAAGTTTGAGGAAATGGTGGAAACAGCTCGTGACTTGATTCGTAATGGAGATATGTTCCAATGTGTACTCAGCCAGCGCTTCTCAGCAGAAGTTACTGGAAATCCATTTGACTTCTACAGAAATCTTCGCGTGACTAATCCATCAAATTACCTCTATTTCTATGATTTTGGAGATTATCAAATTATCGGTGCCAGTCCTGAGAGTTTGGTTTCTGTCAAAAATGGCATCGTGACAACCAATCCGATTGCGGGAACGAGACCAAGAGGAGCTACGGATGAAGAAGACAAGGCTTTGGCGACAGATCTGCTTTCGGATGAGAAGGAAACAGCAGAGCATCGAATGTTAGTAGACTTGGGTCGTAATGATATTGGCCGCATCTCTGAAACGGCCAGTGTCCAAGTCACCAAGTATATGGAAGTGGAGCTCTTCCGTTATGTTATGCATTTGACCAGTGTGGTCAAGGGGCGTTTGCTTCCAGAACTCACTGCTATGGATGCCTTGAAAGCAACACTTCCTGCTGGAACTGTTTCAGGAGCACCAAAGATTCGGGCGATGAGACGCATCTATGAACTGGAAACGGAAAAACGGGGCGTATACGCAGGAGCAATCGGCTACTTGTCTGCGACAGGTGATATGGATTTCGCCATTGCCATCCGAACCATGATTCTCAAAAATCAAACAGCTTATGTGCAGGCTGGGGCAGGAATTGTCTACGACTCTATCGCCCAAAACGAATACCAAGAAACCATTAACAAAGCAAAATCTATGACTAGAATTGGAGAACTAAGACCATGATTTTATTGATTGATAACTATGATTCTTTTACCTATAACTTGGCCCAATACATTGGGAATTTTGCAGAAGTGCAGGTCTTGAGAAATGATGATCCCAAGCTGTATGAAGAAGCTGAAAAAGCAGATGGTCTGGTCTTTTCTCCTGGTCCTGGTTGGCCAGTTGATGCTGGAAAGATGGAAGATATGATTCGTGACTTTGCTGGTAAGAAGCCGATTCTTGGAATTTGTTTGGGCCACCAAGCCATTGCAGAAGTCTTTGGTGGTAAGCTAGGCTTGGCTCCCAAAGTCATGCATGGGAAGCAAAGCAATATCAGCTTTGAAGCGCCATCTGTTTTGTATCAAGGCATTGAGGATGGCCGTGCGGTCATGCGTTACCACAGTATTTTGATTGAAGAAATGCCAGAAGACTTTGAAGTGACAGCTCGTTCGACTGATGATCAAGCCATCATGGGGATTCAACACAAAAGTCTTCCAATTTATGGCTTCCAGTACCATCCAGAGAGTATTGGAACGCCTGACGGCTTGTCTTCTATTCGGAATTTTATCGAGAAGGTTGTAAAGTGAGGAAACTAGGATGAAAGAGATAATTGAAAAACTAGCACAATTTGAAAATTTATCAGGTGTGGAAATGACGGATGTCATTGAGCGTATCGTAACTGGGCGTGTAACAGAGGCGCAGATTGCTTCTCTCCTTTTGGCTCTTAAGATGAAGGGGGAAACACCTGAAGAACGCACAGCCATTGCCCAAGTCATGAGAGGACATGCCCAACATATTCCAACTGAGATTCATGATGCCATGGACAACTGTGGTACAGGTGGGGACAAGTCTTTCAGCTTTAACATCTCCACAACTGCAGCCTTTGTTTTGGCTGGTGGTGGTGTTCACATGGCAAAACACGGTAACCGCTCGATTTCTTCTAAATCTGGTTCTGCAGATGTCCTCGAAGCCTTGGGTATCAACCTAGACCTCAAACCAGCTGAACTAGGTAAGGTCTTTGATCAGACTGGTATCGTCTTTCTCTTTGCTAAAAATATGCACCCAGCCATGAAATATATCATGCCAGCTCGTTTGGAACTAGGAATTCCAACGATTATGAACTTGACTGGTCCACTGATTCACCCAATGGCTTTGGAAACACAGCTTCTTGGAATTAGTCGTCCAGAACTTCTAGAAAGTACAGCTCAGGTTTTGAAAAATATGGGTCGCAAACGTGCAATCGTTGTTGCTGGGCCAGAAGGACTAGATGAAGCCGGCTTGAACGGAACAACCAAGATTGCACTTCTTGAAAATGGTGAAATCAGCTTGTCAAGCTTTACTCCAGAGGATTTAGGGATGGAGCGCTACGCTATCGAAGATATCCGTGGAGGCAATGCTCAGGAAAATGCAGAAATTTTGCTCAGCGTTCTTAAAAACGAACCAAGTCCATTCTTGGAAACTACAGTCTTGAATGCTGGTCTTGGTTTCTATGCTAATGGTAAGGTAGCTAGTATCAAGGAAGGAGTTGCCTTGGCCCGCGAAGTCATTGCTAGTGGCAAGGCCCTTGAAAAACTCAGACTGTTACAGGAGTACCAAAAATGAGTCAGGAATTTTTAGCACGAATTTTGGAGCAGAAGGCGCGTGAGGTTGAGCAGATGGAGCTGGAGGAAATCCAGCCCCTGCGCCAGACCTATCGCTTGGCAGAATTTTTGAAGAATCATCAGGACCGCTTGCAGGTAATCGCAGAAGTCAAGAAGGCTAGCCCTAGTCTGGGAGATATCAATCTTGATGTGGATATTGTGCAACAGGCCCAGACTTATGAAGAAAACGGAGCAGTGATGATTTCTGTTTTGACAGATGAAGTTTTCTTTAAAGGACATTTGGATTATCTACGGGAGATTTCCAGTCAGGTACAGATTCCGACGCTCAACAAGGACTTTATTATCGATGAAAAGCAAATCATCCGCGCTCGCAATGCAGGTGCGACAGTCATCCTGCTCATTGTGGCAGCCTTGTCCGAAGAATGCCTCAAGGAACTTTATGACTATGCGACAGAGCTTGGTCTGGAAGTCTTGGTGGAAACCCACAATCTAGCTGAACTAGAGGTAGCTCACCGCCTTGGAGCTCAAATTATCGGAGTCAATAACCGCAATTTGACTACCTTTGAAGTTGACTTGCAGACCAGTGTAGATTTGGCTAAACATTTCAAAGATGATTGCTTGTACATTTCTGAATCTGCTATTTTCACAGGGCAGGATGCGGAACGAGTAGCACCATACTTTAATGGAATTTTAGTTGGGACAGCTCTTATGCAGGCAGAAGATGTGGCCCAGAGAATCAAGGAGTTGCAGATTGACAAAGGTTAAGATTTGTGGACTATCGACCAAAGAAGCGGTGGAAACAGCCGTTTCAGCAGGAGCCGACTACATCGGTTTTGTCTTTGCACCTAGTAAGAGACAGGTAACCTTGGATCAGGCTGCTGAGCTGGCAAAGCTTATTCCTGTAGATGTCAAAAAGGTTGGCGTATTTGTTTCACCAAGTCGGGCAGAACTGCTAGAAGCGATTGACAAAGTTGGCTTGGACTTGGTTCAAGTTCACGGCCAGGTGGCAGATGATTTGTTTGAGAATTTGCCTTGTGCCAGCATTCAGGCGGTACAGGTGGATGGAGAGGGTCATGTGCCCAATTCTCAGGCAGACTATCTACTCTTTGATGCCCCTGTGGCAGGAAGTGGCCAGACCTTTGACTGGGCTCAACTGGATACGATTGGACTAACTCAGTCTTTCTTTATCGCAGGTGGGCTTAATAAAGACAATGTAGTAAAAGCAATTCAACACTTTACTCCCTATGCAGTAGATGTATCGAGCGGAGTGGAGACAGATGGACAAAAAGATCATGAAAAGATTGGAAGATTTATAGAGAGGGCAAAGAATGGCATATCAAGAACCAAATAAAGATGGATTTTACGGAAAATTCGGCGGACGTTTTGTCCCAGAAACATTGATGACAGCAGTTTTGGAGTTGGAGAAGGCCTACCGTGAAAGTCAGGCAGACCCAAGTTTCCAAGAGGAATTAAACCAACTTTTGCGCCAGTATGTGGGACGTGAAACTCCCCTTTACTACGCAAAAAATTTGACCCAGCATATTGGCGGAGCCAAGATTTATCTCAAGCGTGAAGACCTTAACCATACAGGGGCCCACAAGATTAACAATGCCTTGGGACAAGTTCTTCTGGCTAAACGCATGGGCAAAAAGAAAATTATCGCTGAAACAGGTGCTGGTCAGCACGGTGTAGCAACTGCAACTGCTGCAGCCCTCTTTAACATGGAATGTACTATCTACATGGGTGAGGAAGATGTCAAACGCCAAGCCCTAAATGTGTTCCGTATGGAGCTTTTGGGAGCCAAGGTTGAGGCAGTGACAGACGGTTCGCGCGTGCTCAAGGATGCGGTCAATGCAGCCCTTCGTTCATGGGTAGCTAATATCGATGATACCCACTATATCCTTGGTTCTGCCTTGGGTCCTCATCCATTCCCAGAAATCGTTCGTGACTTCCAAAGTGTCATTGGTCGAGAAGCTAAACAACAGTACCGTGACTTAACAGGTCAAGATTTACCAGATGCCCTAGTAGCTTGTGTTGGTGGTGGTTCTAACGCTATCGGTCTCTTCCATCCATTTGTAGAAGATGAGTCAGTAGCTATGTATGGAGCTGAAGCAGCAGGACTTGGTGTGGATACAGAGCATCACGCAGCTACCTTGACCAAGGGTCGTCCGGGTGTCCTTCACGGTTCCCTCATGGATGTGCTCCAAGATGCTCATGGTCAAATTCTTGAAGCCTTCTCTATCTCAGCAGGTTTGGACTATCCTGGTATCGGTCCAGAACATTCTCACTACCACGATATTAAACGTGCTACCTATGTCCCTGTGACAGACGAAGAAGCCTTGGAAGGATTCCAACTCTTGTCTCGTGTGGAAGGGATTATCCCAGCCTTGGAATCTAGCCATGCTATCGCTTTTGCGGTGAAGTTGGCCAAAGAACTTGGACCAGAAAAGTCTATGATTGTCTGCCTATCAGGTCGTGGGGACAAGGATGTGGTACAAGTCAAAGACCGCTTGGAAGCAGATGCAGCAAAGAAGGGAGAAGCTCATGCCTAAGACACTAACAGAAAAATTAAATGCTATCAAAGCAGCTGGAAAAGGAATTTTTGTTCCCTATATCATGGCTGGAGACCATGAGAAAGGTTTGGATGGTCTCGGTGAAACAATCCACTTTTTAGAAGATTTGGGTGTTTCTGCCATTGAAGTGGGTATTCCCTTTTCAGACCCAGTTGCAGATGGACCTGTTATCGAAGAAGCAGGTTTGCGCAGTCTAGCTCATGGAACTTCTACCCAGGCCTTGGTTGAAACCTTGAAAACCATTCAAACAGAGGTTCCACTTGTCATTATGACCTACTTCAACCCCCTCTTTCAGTACGGTGTGGAGAAATTTGTCAAAGATTTGGCAGATACAGCAGTTAAGGGCTTAATTATCCCAGATCTGCCTCATGAGCATGCCAACTTTGTAGAGCCCTTTTTGGCAGATACAGATATTGCCTTGATTCCCTTAGTTAGTTTGACAACAGGACTTGAGCGCCAAAAAGAGTTGATCAAGGGAGCAGAAGGATTTGTCTATGCCGTTGCTATCAATGGGGTGACAGGGAAGTCAGGCAATTACCGTGCAGACTTGGACAAGCACTTAGCACAATTGCATCAAGTAGCCGACATCCCAGTCTTGACAGGTTTTGGTGTGTCTAGTCAAGAAGATGTAGAACGCTTTAATGCGGTGTCAGATGGCGTTATCGTCGGTTCGAAAATTGTAAAAGCTCTCCACCAAGGAGAGCCAATTGAGGACTTTATCAAACAAGCAGTAGCTTACCAAAAATAATCACACAAGCAGCAAGTAGGAGGAAAGGCACGAAAGGAAGTCTTTCCTTTTTCTTTTGCAGGAGAAAAGCCAGAATGCCCGTCGCAGAAGCAAACTGAATCAAGATCAGTAATTCGGTCGCGCTAAAGACGAGAGCGCAAGAAGCAAGAAAGAGAAAATCCCCTGCGCCCATGCGGATATCGATAAAATGAGCCAAAATTCCAATGATAAGGGAGAAGACCATGACCATATTCCAACCACAGAAAGCCATGAGGATTAGGTGGAAAGTCAGCCAGACCAGTAAGGGATATTCCTGATGGCGAAAGTCGTAGATACCCAAGGTCAAGCCAGCGGTTATGAGGATGACTTGTCCTATGAAAATCCAGCCACAAGACCAAGACAGAAAGAGAAGTCCCAAGCCAAGTTCAAAGAGGGCATACCAAACAGGATAGCGAGACTTGCAGTAGCGACAGCGAAAGCGATTAAAAACCTGCGAGAGAATCGGAATCAAATCTAAGGGACTCAAGCGAGTCTGGCAGGAATCACAGTGACTAGCCGGATGGATAATGGATTGCTCAGGAAAACGGTCAATGACCAGACCAAGGAAGGAAGCGAGAATGCTCCCAACAAGAAAAAAATAAATATCAATCATACTTATCTATTCGTAAAAAATGGAAGAAGTAGTATAATGGAGAAACATAAACAAGATAGTGAGGTCAAGATGACAATTCTTTTTGAAGAAAAGGTGAGCACAGAAAATGCTCAGCTCGTATGCCAATGGTCCAACTCCCTTGGCAAATCCTTTCAAGAACAATGGATGGGACCAAAGATTCCTTTTCCCTTAACAATTCAAACCTTGCAAGATTTGGAAGGAATTTTTTCTATCTTTGATGAACAAGAGTTTATCGGCCTTATCCAGAAAATCAGATTGGAAAATAGAAATCTACATATCGGGAGATTTTTTATCAATCCCCAGAAACAGGGGCAGGGACTAGGTAGCCAGGCTTTAAGGAAATTTCTTAGTTTGGCCTTTGAAAATGAAGACATAGATACTATTTCTCTAAATGTCTTCGAGGCAAATCAAACAGCCCAGTATCTTTATCAAAAAGAAGGATTTGAAATCGTTCAAATGGTTGAAATACCTGAACGGAAATACATCATGAAGAAGGGAAGATAAAAAGTTTCCAACTATATGAATTGGAAACTTTTACTATTTTTAGCAACTAATTATCTTGCGCTAAAAACTCTGAAATCAAAACTTCTTGACTAATTGTTTCAGCTAAAGCTTGTTTAAAAGCTAATTTTCCTAAAGAATAGGATTTGTGGTCTATGGTTGGGAGTTTCAACAGTTGTCCAACTAATAAATGTTCCTGCCCAATCATATAGGGATATGTTTTTCCACTTTCTTCATATCCTTTTATAAGCCCCGCAGCAACTTCATCGCTTGTAGCTAAAATACCGTCAATACGAGCATCGTTTATCAATTGATACGATAGGTTCAGGCCATCATTAAAATCATGAATATTTCCAAATACTGCATGTGGAGTTGATTGTTGCCCATAAACATAGTGATAAGCTAATAGTGCTGATTGATATGTGGCAGATGACTCATTGTTTCTGGAAAATAACAATACTAACTGTTTCAGCCCTCGTGCTTTCATGGCAGAAAAAGCATCCACAAATGAAGAGTAGCGGTCAAGGTAAGCAGAGGACAAGTGATAAGATTCCTGCAATTTTTCACAAACGACTATTCGTCCATATTTTGCATAAGTTTCAATAATCTCAAGGCTAATTGCTCTTGAAGTGAAGATTAGAGCATCAATAGCTTCCATTTTGAGTTGCTTCAGATAGGAAAGTTCTAATTCTTGATTGTAATCTGAAGGCATCATGACAAGTTGATAGTCGCTAGCTTTAGCAGCATCTAGGAGGCCATTTATTAATTGTGTAAAATAGGGGTGGCGTGTATGTGGGATGACGACACCTATTTTTTGTGTTTTTCCTCGACTTAAATCCCGAGCCAGCTGATTAGGCATATAATCCAATTCAGCGATAAGATCCATAACTTTTTGTCGTGTTTCATCAGAAACATATGGATGGTGATTGATAACACGAGAAACTGTTGATTTAGCCACACCTGCTTTTTTAGCTATATCACTAATACTTGTCATTATTGGGCTCCTACTTTAAAAATTCATGAATCCCATATCCTACTCCATCTTCGTCATTAGATTTCGTTATTTTATAAGCTATCTCTTTGATGTCATCAAAGGCATTATCCATCACAATAGGGTAACCAACCATTTCAAGCATAGGCAAATCACTATGTCCATCACCAAATGCAGCCGTTTCTTCCTTAGCTAACTGCTCTTTTCGAAGGACATGAGCAATTCCCTTAGATTTTTTAGCTAAGAGATGTGTAATTTCAAGATAGGCTTTACCTGAACGTTGAATCGTGATTTGGGGTAAGTATAAACTTTGAAGATACTTTTCTAATTCTCGGATCATTTCCTCATCAAAAGAAATCATCATAATTTTAAAAGTATTTATTCGACCTTCTAAAAACTGTTCTTCAGTCTCAATAAGTGTTGGATTTTGATGAGTTAAACTCTGTTCGTATAGGATTCCTACATCTATTTTATCACAATACCAGTTATTCATATCGTAATAAGATAAACTAACTTTTGGAAAATGCTGACGTATTCCTCTTAACAACTGTTTTACTGTTTTATTTTTAATAGTTTGTACATGAATAGGTTGAACTTGATGATGATTTCCTATTGTATAAATTAATCCTCCGTTAAAAGCTACTTGAACTCCTTTCAGTTGAAGAGCATCGATGGCATCCTTCATTTCCATTGGTGCTCTAGCAGATACCAAAGTTATAGGAATTCCTGCTTCACGGATCAAGGCTGCGTTACTATCACTGACCTGTCCTTTACTATTTAATAATGTACCATCCATGTCACAAAAAATACGTTTGATGTTCATAATATTTACCTCTCTTTCTTTTGAAAACAGTATAAACCATGGAACGCGTTCCATGACAAGCTTAATTTCAAAGTTTTTTGAGAAAATAAATCCTAGATGACCAACTTGCTCTGTAGGTTGCTTGCTCATGTAATGGGTCACAAAACTATAAAATAGTAACAGAAAGGTATAGGTATCTTTTGAAGGAGAAGAAAAAGAATATCCGATTATTCGAAACCTTTTAAGTGAGTATCCGTTGGTAGAACAAAAGTAGAATAGAAAACAAAAAAAGCCCTATATTATAAGACTTTTCCTGTTGTATTTAGATGCCCCCTACAGGGATCGAACCTGTGACCCACGGATTAAGAGTCCGCTGCTCTGCCAGCTGAGCTAAGGAGGCAAAGAAAAAGCTGTATTGGTGCCGAAACTTCACGGTTTGTATTGAACCCGCGCAATTAAGCAGGTGGGCAACTCGCTCTAACTGAAGCTGTTTCCGTGTGAGACGGCCTACATGCTGTTAGAAGACTTTTGTTTCCCTAATAATACAAAAAATAGTCGGTCAACACTTAAGTGTGAAGTCGTACACCACAGCGTTTCTATGTTTATATGATACCACTTTTTCAAAAAAAATCAAGAGGAAAATGCAATTTTTTGAAAAGGATTTCAGATTTTTCGCAAACGGTCGATGGCTTCCTTTCTTTGAGCCAAAGCCCGTTCATATTTACCAGTATCTTCTGCTTGGAAATAGTGATGATTGCGAATTTTTTCTGGTAGATAGTCTTGTTTAACCCAATTTCCAGGATAGTTGTGTGGATAGAGATAGTCTTGGGCATTCCCTAGTTCCTTGCTCCCACTGTAGTGCCCATCACGCAGGTGTCGCGGAATGGGCAAGTGCCCTGATGTTTTGAGGTCAGCAAGTGCTTTATCCATGGCTACATAGGCTGAGTTGGATTTTGGAGAAAGCGCCAAATCAATCACGACATTAGCGATGAGAATGCGAGCTTCGGGAAAACCAATCTTTTGGGCAGCATCCAGAGCAGTTACGGTGTGAATCTGGGCTTCAGGATTGGCCAAACCGATATCTTCATAAGCGATAACGGTCAAACGACGCGCGAGACTAGGCAGATCCCCAGCCTCAATCAAGCGGGCTGCGTAGTGGAGGCTGGCATCCACATCCGAACCACGGATGGACTTTTGCAGGGCTGAGAGGACATCATAGTGTCCATCCCCATCTTTGTCCATAGTAATGTAGCTCCGCTGCAGGCTATTTTCCATGATGTCCAGAGTGATGTGGCGGATGCCCTTGTCATTTTCGGGGGTAGAGAGAACAGCCAAGTCCAGTGAGTTAAAGGCAGAACGCAGGTCTCCGTTTGTAGAGGTGGCAATGAAGTCCAGCGCATCCTCATCTAGTTCCACTGGAAAATCAAAACCACGCTCAGGGTTGCTTAAAGCTATCTGAAGGGCCTCCTTGACGTTTTGATTGGACAGAGGTTCCAACTCAAAAATCTGAACGCGACTGCGAATGGCAGGAGTGACAGAAAAGAAAGGATTTTCAGTCGTAGCGCCAATCATGATGATCAGACCACTTTCCAAGAGTGGAAGGAGGAAGTCTTGCTTGGTCTTGTCTAGACGATGGATTTCGTCTAGTAATAGGACGAGACCACCAGAGAATTTAGCTTCTTCAGCGATTTCTTGCAGTCGCTTTTTACTATCAACTGTCGCATTGAAAGTTCGAAAGGCATACTTGGTCGTTCCAGCGATGGCAGAGGCAATACTGGTCTTGCCGATTCCAGGAGGTCCGTAGAGAATCATGGAGGACAGGCGATTGGCTTCCACCATGCGACGGATAATTTTTCCAGGGCCGACCAGATGCTCCTGACCGATGACCTGGTCGATGGTTTTAGGGCGCATGCGAAGCGCGAGATTGTCTGGCATAGCAGTCCTTTCTAACGTGGATTTTCTGATGTATATGTGGTAAGATGGTAGTATCTATTTTAGCATATTTCCGAGCAATCGGGGCGATTAAAGAGTCGCATAGAAAGAGGACAAAATGGCAACATACGGATTTTTAAATGTTTTAGAGGAAGAATTGGAGAAGAACTTTCCCTTTGACTTTGAGATTAGTTGGGACAAGCGTAACCACGCGGTTGAAGTGAGTTTTCTATTGGAAGCGCAAAATGCTGCAGGTGTGGAGATGGTGGATGAAGATGGAGAAGTTTCGTCAGATGATATCCTCTTTGAGGAGGCAATCCTTTTTTACAATCCTACCAAGTCAACAGTTAATGAGGAAGATTATCTGACGGTCATACCCTACCTGCCTAAAAAGGGATTTTCTCGTGAATTTTTAGCTTATTTTGCGCTATTCCTCAAAGATACTGCCGAGGTTGGACTAGATGCCCTCATGGACTTTTTGGAAGACCCAGAAGCAGAAGAATTCGTCATGGAATGGAACCAAGAAGTCTTTGAAGAAGGAAAAGTAGGCTTGGAAGAGGGAGAGTTTTATCCTTATCCGAGATACTAGGAGTTGGATGGAGATTTTATGAAGAAAATTGGGATTTATTTGGTTTATGTGCTAGCTGTTGTCTTTATTATGCTGGCTTTTGCTTGTGGAACAATCGCATTTACAGAGCTGGGGTATTCTGCAGTTTTAGTCTTTACTTTTGGTTATGCCTTCGCTCTTCTAAGTATGTATTTAATCTTGATTCTTCATGAGCTGGGACATGCTTTTTGTGGCTACTTGACAGGCTATCGGCTGGTGGCTTTTGGGTTAGGACATTTTATTTTGACCAAAAAGTCAGGCAGGTTTCATCTTAGTAGAACAGCCATTCTGAAAAATGTTGGTGCTCAATACATTGGTTTAAAAGAGGATGAAAGCGATCAAAGAATTATCCTGATGCTTTCAGGAGGCTTGATGGTTCATCTCAGCTTGATATTATTGGCGATAGTGTTTGGATTTTTGACAAGAAGCTGGTATTTTGCAGGGACTTGGATTTTTCTTAATTTGTCTTTCTTCCTAAATAACATTTTGCCAGTCGGCATCACCGATGGCGCAAAAATTTGGGAATTGCTACAACACCCTGAAAATACGAAATACGCCTACCTGATGTTGAGGCATTCTGCCCAGACCTTGCTAGCTCCTCAAGAATATGATTTAAAAGACTTTATCATATCTGTTGATGAGGATGTAAGAGGGAGTTTTGCAGAAAGTGTTCAAACTCTTCAGGGGTTGGTATTCATATTGGATGATAATATAGAACTTGCAAAGCAACAGTTTCAATCTGTGCTAGAGAAAACAGATAATCCAATGTCTAAAACTATTTGTCAATTATACCTTCTTCAAATTGCTCTGATGGAAGGAGATAATAAGAAAGCGGAAGAATATGCAAGTATTCGAGGGGTCAAATCCTTTTTATCTCTAAAAACAGCAGATATACAGATCATTCAAGCTTGGTATCAATTTAAGGTAAGGAAAGATGTAGTTCAAACTCACAAGGCTATGAAGATTGCTAGACATAAAATGAATAGCAGCCGGATGTTACGGGATGAGAAAATCTATTATCAAAACTGGTTAGCCGAGCTGGAAAAGGAATTAACCGAAGGAGTCTAACATGGAAATAGAGATTTCTGATTTCACAGGCTGTAAGATTGCTTTGTTTTGTGGGGATAGGATCCTGACCATCTTACGCGATGATAAGGCAAGTATTCCCTGGCCCAATATGTGGGAACTTCCAGGTGGGGGACGTGAAGGTGATGAAACTCCTTTCAAGTGCGTGGCGCGTGAAGTTTATGAAGAACTGGGAATTCATCTGACTGAGGATTGTCTGCTTTGGAGTAAGGTTTATCCAAGTATGCTTTTTGCGGATAAACAATCTGTATTTCTAGTCGGTCAGTTGACACAGGCTCAGTTTGACAGTATCGTATTTGGAGATGAGGGTCAGGGCTATCAGTTAATGAATGTCGAGGAATTTCTTAGCTCCAGTCAAGTTGTCCCTCAGTTGCAGGGTAGATTGAGGGATTATTTGGAGGAAAGTTTATGATAAGACTTGAACGAGCAGGAGCAGAGGATTTGGAGACCATCATTGCGATTCAAAGAGCTAGCTTTAAGGCTGTTTATGACAAATACCAAGATGAATACGATCCTTATCTGGAGGACCGTGAACGAATCAAGTGGAAATTGGTTGAGCGTCCCAATAGCTATTACTACTTTGTGAAAGAAAAGGGAGAAATATCGGATTTTTACGAGTTCAGACCAATGCCGAGTTAACGAAAGCTTGGTTAGGAACGGCAGCGATTTTGCCCCAGTATCAAGGAAAAGGTTATGGCTCTGAGGGATTGCGCTTGCTAGAAGAGGAATTTCCAACCGTTAGACAGTGGAATTTGTGTACGGTATTACAGGATGAAGGTATGGTTGCTTTCTATGAGAAGAACGGCTACCATCAAACCCATATTGAACCTGAAAAAGAAGGCATGGATATGGTATACATGAAAAAATGCATAGAGAAATAGAAAGGATAGTTCAGTTACATTTCTAAACTGAACTCGCCCTAAACACTGTGCCAAAAAGATAAACTTCACGTAGACACAAGCGTCTTCAGAGAAGTTCCTATTTTGGCTTTGTGTTTTACGGGCTTGGTATCTTAATGATGGAAACATGGCAAGAGTTAAAAGTTACAGTGAAGCGTGAGGGAGAGGAACTAGTCTCTAACCTCCTGATTGAGCTGGGAGCGCAAGGCGTTGCGATTGAAGATAGCATGGACTATGTGGGAAATGTTGACCGCTTCGGCGAGATTTTCCCAGAGGTCGAGCAGCAAGAAGAAATCGTAGTGACAGCCTATTACCCTGAAACGGTGGATGTGGCAGTGGTTGAAGCAGATTTGCAGGCTCGCCTAGCAGAATTGACAGATTTTATGGATTTGGGAGAGGTAAAAATGGGGACGACTGCCTTGGCTGAGGAAGACTGGGCAGACAACTGGAAGAAATATTATGAGCCAGCTCGCATCACTCATGATTTGACCATCGTACCGTCTTGGACAGAATACGAGGCGACTGCGGGAGAAAAAATTATCAAGCTGGACCCTGGTATGGCCTTTGGGACAGGAACCCACCCAACAACCAAGATGAGTCTTTTTGCCTTGGAGCAGGTTCTTCGTGGTGGCGAAACGGTGATTGATGTGGGAACTGGATCAGGTGTCCTTTCTATTGCTAGTTCGCTGCTTGGCGCCAAAGAAATTTTTGCCTACGACCTAGATGATGTGGCAGTTCGTGTTGCTCAGGAAAATATTGAACTCAACCCTGGTATGGAAAATATCCATGTTGCTGCTGGAGACTTGCTTAAGGGAGTTGAGATTGAGGCAGATGTCATTGTGGCTAATATCTTGGCGGATATCCTCATTCATCTGACAGAGGATGCTTATCGCTTGGTCAAGGATGAAGGCTACCTCATCATGAGTGGCATTATTAAGGACAAGTGGGATATGGTGCGCCAATCGGCTGAGTCAGCTGGATTTTTCCTTGAAACCCATATGATTCAAGGGGAATGGAATGCCTGTCTCTTTAAGAAGACCAAGGATATTTCCGGTGTGATTGGAGGCTAGCATGCAGCAGTATTTTGTCAAAGGCAGCGCTATCTCTCCTGTCACCATCGAGGACAAGGAAACCAGCAAGCATATGTTTCAGGTTATGCGCTTGAAAGAAGATGATGAGGTGACCTTAGTATTCGATGATGGTATCAAGCGTTTGGCGCGCGTGCTGGATGTTGAAAATCGTCAGTTTGAGTTGGTTGAAGAGTTAGCTGACAATGTGGAACTACCAGTCCAAGTGACTATCGCATCCGGCTTTCCCAAGGGGGACAAGCTGGAGTTTATCACTCAAAAAGTAACCGAACTGGGTGCCAGCCAAATTTGGGCCTTTCCTGCCGATTGGTCGGTCGCCAAATGGGATGGCAAAAAATTGGGCAAAAAGGTTGAAAAACTAGAAAAAATTGCCCTTGGAGCAGCAGAGCAAAGCAAGCGTAATCTAGTACCGAGTGTCACACTTTTCGAGAAAAAAGCAGACTTTCTAGCTCAATTGGACCAATTTGACCGCGTCGTAGTGGCATATGAAGAGTCGGCCAAAGAAGGAGAAGCCGCTGCGCTCTTACAAACAGTCGCTGGTCTTGAAAAAGGAGCCAAACTGCTCTTTATCTTTGGTCCAGAAGGTGGTCTGTCACCAGCGGAAATCGAAAGTTTTGAAACTAAGGGAGCGGTTCTTGCAGGACTTGGTCCTCGTATTTTGCGAGCAGAAACAGCACCACTTTACGCTTTATCAGCCCTTAGTGTATTATTAGAATTAGAGAAATAAGAGGAAGAAAATGGAACAAAAACACCGTTCAGAATTTCCAGAGAAGGAACTTTGGGATTTAACAGCCCTATACCAAGACCGTGAGGATTTCTTGCGTGCGATCGAGAAGGCTCGTGAAGACATCAACCAGTTTAGCCGTGATTACAAGGGCAATCTTCATACTTTTGAGGATTTTGAAGAGGCCTTTGCGGAATTGGAGCAAATCTACATTCAGATGAGCCATATTGGTAACTATGGTTTTATGCCTCAGACGACAGATTATAGCAATGACGAATTTGCTAATATTGCCCAAGCTGGTATGGAATTTGAAACAGATGCCAGTGTAGCCTTGACCTTTTTTGACGATGCTTTGGTGGAAGCTGATGAGAAAGTCTTGGACCGTTTGGGTGAGTTACCTCACTTGACGGCAGCTATTCGTCAGGCCAAAATCAAAAAATCCCACTACTTAGGGGCAGATGTGGAGAAGGCATTGACAAATCTCGGTGAAGTTTTCTACAGTCCGCAGGATATTTACACTAAGATGCGAGCTGGGGATTTCGAAATGGCTGCCTTTGAAGCTCATGGCAAGACCTACAAAAACAGCTTTGTGACCTATGAGAACTTCTACCAAAACCATGAGGATGCTGAGGTTCGTGAGAAATCTTTCCGTTCCTTCTCAGAAGGTCTTCGTAAGCACCAAAATACGGCTGCAGCAGCCTATCTAGCCCAAGTCAAGTCTGAAAAACTACTGGCAGATATGAAGGGTTACGACTCAGTCTTTGATTATCTTCTGGCTGAACAAGAAGTGGACCGTGCCATGTTTGACCGCCAGATTGACCTCATCATGAAGGATTTTGCGCCGGTAGCTCAGAGATACCTCAAGCATGTTGCTAAGGTAAATGGTCTTGAAAAGATGACCTTTGCAGACTGGAAATTGGACTTGGACAGCGCCCTGAATCCTGAAGTGAGCATTGATGATGCCTATGATTTGGTCATGAAGTCAGTAGAACCTTTGGGGAAAGAATATTGTCAGGAAGTTGCTCGCTATCAAGAAGAGCGTTGGGTAGACTTCGCTGCTAACAGGGGCAAGGATTCTGGTGGCTATGCAGCGGACCCATATCGCGTGCATCCTTATGTCCTCATGAGCTGGACAGGTCGTTTGAGCGATGTCTATACCTTGATTCATGAAATCGGGCATTCTGGTCAATTCATCTTTTCAGACAATCATCAAAGTTACTTCAATGCCCATATGTCGACCTACTATGTTGAAGCACCGTCAACTTTCAATGAATTGCTCCTCAGTGACTACTTGGAGCACCAGTCTGACGACCCACGTCAAAAACGCTTTGCTCTTGCTCATCGTTTGACAGATACCTACTTCCATAACTTTATCACTCACCTTTTGGAAGCAGCCTTCCAGCGTAAGGTGTATACATTGATTGAAGAAGGGGAAACCTTTGGTGCAAGCAAGCTCAACAGCATTATGAAGGAAGTTTTGACGGATTTCTGGGGAGACGCTATTGAAATTGACGATGATGCAGCTCTGACTTGGATGCGCCAAGCTCACTACTATATGGGCTTGTATAGTTACACTTACTCAGCAGGACTAGTTATCTCGACAGCTGGTTACCTCCATCTTAAAAACTCTGAGAATGGAGCTGAAGACTGGCTCAATCTCCTCAAATCAGGTGGTAGCAAGACACCACTTGAGTCAGCTATGATTATCGGTGCTGATATTTCAACAGATAAACCACTCCGTGATACAATCCAATTCTTGTCTGACACAGTTGACCAGATTATCGCTTACAGTGCCCAGTTGGGAGAGTAGGGGAATAGGCAGATTTTAGGAGAATAATATGAATAGAATCAAAAAATGGCTAGAGCAAGATCCCAAAAGAATGCTTTTTATCAAAATAGGCCTAGTCTTGTTGGGAATCATTTTATTGATTGCTCTTCCAACTCTCTATCTTGTTTTGAGCGGAGTTGGTATTTGGTATTTTGTAAAGAAAGTACCAGATATTCGAAAAAGAAATTTAATGATAGGACTTTTTGTTGTTAGTTTTGTTGCAGTTGCTCTTCAAAACCCAACAGTCACCAAGAAAATTTCATCTTCTCAATCAGAAACTAAGCAAACTGCGGCATCCACTGCTAAAGTAGAGTCAACAACCGATGCTTCATCTAGTACAGAAGAAGCAAAACGAGTTGAAGAAGAGAAAAAAGTTGAAGAAGAGAAAAAAGCTAAAGAAAAAGCAGAAGAAGAGAGAATTGCCAAAGAAAAGGCCGCAAATGAGTTGCAAGAAAAAGGTGAAGACTTAGTCAAACAATTGGAAGAAAGTCAAGATCCGAGTCAAGTGAAGTCTGCCAAAGAAACAGTTAATCAGATTGAAAATAACGATAAAAAGGCAGAATTGCTCGACAGGATAGGTGCAGTTGAGTCATTAATTTCTCAAAAAGAAGAAGAGAAAAGAATTGCACGTGAAGCTGAAACTAAAGCCCAACAGCAAGATAGAATTGTTTACGTCGCTAAGAATGGTCAAGCGAAAGTATATTGGTATAACAAGGATAGAATGCCGTCAAATACTAATAAAGCCAACGTTGTCGAGATGACAGAGGCTGATGCAATTGCAGCAGGCAAACGTCCATCTAAAAAAGAATAAGATAGAAAGTTATCTTGGACTAGCTTTTTGAACAGTTGCTAGAAATGTAGAGGTATTGACCATGTATCAAGAGTTACTCAGAAAAATATCTGAAGAAAGACCAAGTTATCATGATGAAGAAATCCAGTGGTTGCTTGACCATTTGGGAGATCCTTCTCCAGAAATTCGTGATGACCTTGTTTTTACAAGCTTTGCTAGAGGGATTCAGGAAGAGCTATTTACACAGGAACAATTTCATTTCATTGCTGAGGAAATTTTATCTGATGGAGGACTAGATAAAGAGATTGATAAGATAGGCCTGCCAACACTTGAACGTTCTTTTAGGGCGCTTATTTATGCAAATCTCTTGTCTGCAGATGCCAACAAGCAATCGATTTTTTATCAGGGATTAAAAGCAGGAATTCGTAATGTCCTTTTAAATCAAGGCTTGTATTATCTTTCAAAAGAAAAGGATACAAGGGGTTTTTCAAGTCAGTATGGTTGGGTTCACGCTTTTGCACATGGAGCCGATTTACTGACAGAGGTAGCTTGTCATCCAGACTTTCCTAAAAACAGAATTCATGAAGTATTTGACATACTTGGTCAACTATTTAAAAGAATTTCGATTCGCTTTACAGATGATGAGGATTGGCGTTTAGCAAGAGTGATCTATAAACCTATTTTACAAGGGAAGTTGGAGCAAGAGCAAGTAGCTTCTTGGATAAAAACTGTTGACTTTCTGATAGAAGAAAGGGAAGATTTTTATAAATTTTCCAACTTCAGATCCTGTCTGTTGGAAGTCTATGTCCAACTTGACCAGAGAAATAGTTTACAAGATGACTTGAAAGAAGCTATCCAGTCTTTTCAATACTAGGGATTAGCTAATAGTTCTATGATTTTCAAGAAAATTTCCAATCAATTTTCTTGAAACCCTTTCCCTCTTTTGATAGACTAGTATCTAGTTTTTGAAAAAAGGAGAAAGAAAATGAAAAAATTTGTTGCTGAGTTAATCGGTACTTTCATGCTTGTGTTCATCGGAACAGGAGCTGTTGTTTTTGGAAATGGTCTTGATGGCCTTGGTCACCTTGGAATCGCCTTTGCCTTTGGTCTGGCAATCGTAGTCGCAGCCTACTCAATCGGAACTGTTTCAGGTGCTCACTTGAACCCAGCTGTTTCGGTTGCTATGTTTGTAAACAAACGTTTGTCATCAAAAGACCTTGTCAACTACATCCTTGGTCAGGTTGTTGGAGCTTTCATCGCTTCTGGCGCAGTCTTCTTCCTCTTGGCTAACTCAGGTATGTCAACTGCTAGTCTTGGTGAAAATGCCTTGGCAAACGGTGTCACTGTCTTTGGTGGATTCTTGTTTGAAACAATCGCAACTTTCTTGTTTGTCTTGGTTATCATGACCGTGACTTCAGAAAGTAAAGGAAATGGCGCGATTGCTGGTTTGGTAATCGGTTTGTCCTTGATGGCCATGATTCTTGTCGGATTGAACATTACTGGCCTTTCAGTAAACCCAGCTCGTAGCTTGGCACCAGCTGTCTTGGTAGGTGGCGCAGCCCTTCAACAAGTTTGGATTTTCATCCTTGCCCCAATCGTTGGTGGTGTTCTTGCAGCCCTCGTTGCAAAAAAATTCCTTGGAACAGAAGAATAATTGAAACTCAAAAAGCCTTGCTCCTCAGCTTGAGGAACAGGGCTTTTTCGTATGATACTCTTCGAAAATCTCTTCAAACCACGTCAGCTTCCATCTGCAACCTCAAAGCAGTGCTTTGAGCAGCCTGCAGCTAGCTTCCTAGTTCGCTTTTTGATTTTCATTGAGTATGAGTTTAACGGTTGTCAATTTTCTCTGGATAAAGGTCGTGTTGGAAGAGGCGTTGTTCTGCCAAGCCTTCATACTTAGTTCCTGGCTTACCGTAGTTGTAGTAGGGGTCAATTGAAATGCCACCGCGCGGAGTGAATTTTCCCCAAACCTCCAAATAGCGAGGGTCTAGCAAATTGACCAAGTCTTTCCCAATGGTGTTGATACAGTTTTCGTGGAAATCTCCGTGGTTTCGGTAGCTAAAGAGGTAGAGTTTGAGGGATTTTGACTCAACACAGAGCTTGTCAGGGATGTAGGAAATATAGATAGTTGCAAAGTCTGGCTGAGCAGTGATTGGGCAAAGTGAGGTAAATTCAGGGCAGTTGAATTTAATAAAATAGTCATTTTCCACATGACGATTGTCAAAGGATTCGAGGACTTCTGGTTGATATTCGAAAATGTAGTTGGTTTCTTTGTTGCCTAGTAGGCTGAGGTTTTTCATTTCTTCTTGTTGTGACATGATTTTTTCTTTCTAATCTTAAACACCACGTTGGTTGTCGTAGAGAAGGGTATGGAGTTGAGGAAGGACGCGGACATTGCCCCAGCTATCGTCGGCAGCGATGCGTTCCCAAAGTTCTTTGAGTCGGTCTAGTTGGTCTTGGACGATATTGCCTGTAGCCTTGGGCTCAGGGTTTCCAGCCGATAAGAAAAGGACATCTGGTTGGTAGCGCTCTTGAATCCCTTTGGCAAAGGCCAAATCTGCATCGTCAAAGACAGGGATTTTAAAGGTGACCCTGTCTGGATCCAGTTGGGAAACGATAAAGTCCAAGGTCTCAAAGTTGACTTCCATCTTGGATGAAGGAGGTTTTGGACTGAGAGTAACCTGGTCGATATCTTTTAACCAGTTTTGCCAGCGAGAACCTTGGGTCTCAACAGCTAGAGTGACACCACGTTCCTTGAGTTTGGTGACCAATTCGGCCATGTTGGCTGCTAGGATAGCAGGATTTCCCCCAGATAGGGTTACATAGTCGTAGCTCCCCAATTTATCCAAGGCAGCAATGACCTCGTCAGCTGTCATACGAGTCGGTTTTTCAGAGCCATCCCATGTAAAGGCAGAATCGCACCAGTCGCAGTGGTAGTCGCAACCTGCAGTGCGGACAAACATGGTTTTCTGTCCAATAGCACGGCCTTCGCCTTGAAAGGTTGGCCCAAAAATTTCCAGAACTGGTAGTTTGAGGACACGTTCCCTAGTCATCTAACCACTCCCGTCTAAACTCCGCAAAGGCAGTCGGAGTCTCATAGAGGCGAACGTATTCCAAACGGAGACCGCGTTCATCTGGCAACTCTTGACTCATGGTTTGGAAAATCCAGTAAACCATATTTTCAGCAGTCGTGTTCATATAGGGAAGAGTTTCATTGAGATAACGATGATCCAAGTGGGGTTCTAAGTAGTTCTTGTAGATGGCTTTGATATCTCCAAAATCGTAGGCCATGCCACGTTCATCTAAAAATCCACTGACAGCAATCTGCAGATGATAAGTGTGGCCGTGTAGGGATTTGCATTTTCCCTCATAGTGAAAGAGGTGGTGGGCAGCATCAAAGGTAAATTCTTTTGATACCAAGGTTCTGTGAGGATTGTAGACAAGAGACTCCCCGGTTTCCTGTTTGATTTCTTTGGGTGCAAAAAACATTAGGCTTCTCCTTTCTGTGAGAGATAAACATCTAAACCATGTTGACGTAGGTGGCAGGCTGGGCAATTTCCGCAGCCACTTCCGATAATCCCGTTGTAGCAGGTCAAGGTCTTTTCACGAACATAGTCAAAGGCACCGAGTTGGTCAGCTAACTCCCAAGTTTCAGCCTTGTCTAGCCACATGAGAGGTGTTTGGATAACGAAGTCGTAATCCATGGCAAGGTTGAGGGTGACATTAAGGGATTTGACAAAGACATCTCGACAATCGGGGTAGCCTGAAAAATCTGTCTCGCAGACACCTGTCACGATGTCTTTAATGCCCCGTTGCTTAGCAAGAACAGCCGCAAAGGATAGAAAGAGGTGGTTGCGACCATCAACGAAGGTATTGGGAACCTCTCCCTCTTTTTGCTCAATTTCCAGATCAGAGGTCAGGGCATTTTCAGTGATTTGTCCCAGCAGAGACATATCTAAGATGTGATGACGAATGCCCTGTTCCTTAGCGATTTCTTGGGCAACTTGAATTTCAAGATGATGGCGTTGGCCGTAGGCAAAGGTGACGGCTTCAACAGTTTCATAGTGTTCTTTAGCCCAAAAGAGGCAGGTTGTAGAATCTTGACCGCCACTAAAGACGACCAAGGCTGATTGACATTTCATAGTACTCCTTCCAAAATGGTAAATGTTCAGAGCACGCAAAAAGCTCCCATGAGGGAGCTAAAAAATACCAAGTAGAGGTTTTTTTTAGCGATGGCGTGTCCCAAACATCGTAATATTCTATCTACAGTCTAGCATATTTTTTGAAAAATGGCAAAGGGCAAGAAAAAAGAGACCAAAGAAAGTACTTGGTCTCTAATGTGATTAGCTCAATTCAGCCACGATGGCCTTGATTTGGTCTGCTGTGTGAACACCAGCAACTTGTTTCACCACTTGGCCATCTTTTTTGAAGAGAAGAGTTGGGATAGACATGATTCCAAAAGCACGAGCTGTGTTTGGATTTTCATCAACGTCCATTTTAACGATTTTCAAAACATCTTCTGAAAGTTCTTCAGACAATTTATCCAAGATTGGACCTTGCATACGACATGGACCACACCAAGTTGCCCAGAAGTCTACCAAGACCAAACCGTCTTTTGTTTCTTGTTCGAATGTTGCATCTGTAATTGCTTTTGCCATTGTATTTCTCCTTTTTTTAGTTATATTGGCTTAAATCTTGTTTCTTGAGATAGAAGAAGACATCTCCATAAGTTCCATGGTAGTCCAAATCATGACCGTTATAGGTTAATTTTTGGACAGGGTAGTAGTCTGCGACGCCGATAAGGCAAGCTTGTTGTGAACGATCAAAGTCTTCATAAGACTCGAAAGTCACAGTTCTTTCGTTCTTGCTGGCATCTAAATAGGTAATTTCAATCATGTTTAAAACTCCTTTGTTTAATGATGACTTTATTTTACTCCTTGTAAAATAGAATGTCAAGAAAAATGATTGCGCACGCAACTTTTTTTCTAAAATCATCTTAAATCAAGAAATCCAAACCAGTTTCCAAGCTTTCTTCGACAGCTTTCTGTAAAGAGGTCAGTGTCTTTTGCCCATCACTTGTCAGGCAGATAAAACTAGAGCGTCTATCTTGATGGCAACACATGCGACTGAGCAGACCGCAATTTTTAGCTTCCAAGCGAGCCACCATCCGAGAAACAGCACTCGGACTCAGATGAAGCTTATCTGGCAGGTCAATCTGGCGTAGAGATTTTTCTTGGGCCAAGTCCAGATAGTAGAGCAGGTAGAACTCTTTCAAGGTCAGACTTTGCTCGCTCTTCTGGGCAATAGTCTCTTCCAAGAGACTTTCAATTTCTTTCTGACGCCGATTGAAGTCAAACCATTTTTCCAAATAGGTCATAGTATCTCCTTTCTTTTTAGAGTTATAACATAGAAGAATGTCCATTCACGGACAGTCTCTGCGTCATAAGATGATTGCGCATGCAATAATTATACTACTTTTCAAGAATGCTGGCAAGCTCTGTTTTTTAGTGGTTTTATTTTGTGTGAATAATGGGGGAATCCTATTGTTTCAATTTCTAACTCCTTATCACATTCGAATTCAGATTTTATTTCATTTCTCTATTTATAGTTGCTTAGTTTAAAATAAGCTTGGTCTAATAAAGCTATGGCATATAGTACTGATTTTAAAGAAGGAGCCTTAGATTACATCAAAGGAGGGCACAGACATGTCGAGGCGACCAAAGTTTTTGATGTTGGCGTCAGAACTCTCTTCACGTGGGAAAAGAAAGACGTGAACAAGGACACTTAGAGCGAAAAAAGCGAGTCGTCAAAAAGTGTAAGATTCCTTTAGAGGAATTGAAAGCCTTTGTAGAGGCTCATCCAGACGCTTTTTTACGGGAAATTGCGGTCTGTTTTGATTGTACTGTTCCTTCAGTATGGGTGGCTTTAAAGCAGATGAAGGTCACTTTAAAAAAGACGACCAGTTTTAAGGAACAAAATCCTGAGAAAGTCTCTGAGTTTCTTAATATTTTGGATAACCTAAAAGATTTACCAGTCCTATCTATTGACGAAACGGGAATCGACCGCTACCTCTATCGTCCTTATGCAGGGGCTCCTAGAGGGGAGAAAGTCTATGACAAGATTAGCGGACGGCGTTTTGAGCGGCCTAATGAGGTGGAGCAAACACTCAATGTTAGCTTTCGAATCATACATATGAATGCACAAATTGGATTTTGCTTACTCCATTCTAGTTGTATTAAGTGTGATGAGCTTACTGATACGCTTTCATAGTATCGTGAAAAGAGTCAATATAGAAACTATATTTATAAACTAAAAAGGATAATCTGACAAGAAAAATGCCTTTGTATAAGGGTTTTGTTTTTTCGAATTCAAGCACTTGAAAAATTTTTGGTTTGTCTTGAGAAAAACCATAGAATAATCATGCATAAAAACAGGAAAATAAACCAAGAATGAGCTGATTTACACTCATTTACGTGTCTTTATAAAAAACTTATCTTATACTATATATAAAATAGCAAAATGCTTTTTTTTTTAGGTAAAAATACTTTCAAACCTCTTGCTATTTAGCGATTATTTTTCTATAATATAGAAAGGTATTTTGTATATATCTATAAATGAAAATAATGTTTGAAAGGGAATTTCAAAATGTTTTTTAGACGACAAGAAGGTGAATATAGAGAGACGGATCGTGTGACCCGTTTCAAGCTGATTAAGTCGGGTAAGCATTGGTTGCGAGCTTCGACTTCTCAGTTTGGTCTCTTTAAAGTCTTGCGAGGTGGTGTAGACACTGCCCAGGTAACAACTGAAGTGATTGAAGAGCAATCGTCAAATACACTGACTGGACTGGATATCCTGAAAGGGATAGCTGCGGCTGGGACGGTACTCGGGGGGGGGCTTGCGACTACTACGCATGTCTATGCGGAGGAGACTACACAAGCTCTTGAAAAGGAGGTAAATACCGCTGATGCCTTGGCGACCGTAGGGTCTGCAGTTTTAGGAAATAAGAGTGAGTTAGGGAGTGAATCTGTTATTACAAATTCACAATCAGATTCGCAAGAAGTCAGTCTATCTGCATCTGTTAGCGAGAGTATCCACGTTTCGGAAACAGCTAGTAAAAGTCTTAAAGAATCGGAGTCGGCTAAAACTAGTTTGGAGACAAGTCTATCTGCAAGTAAGGCTATCAGCGAATCTGGACTAGGTTCTGGCAATGTGATTGCTTCTATCTTGGGGAATGGTCTAGCCTCACAAGCTCCAGTTAATGGAAGTGTGGCTAGTAAAACGAGTTTGTCAAATGCAAATGTAGCAGAAGAGTCGGCTAATGGTTTAAAAGAAGTTGATGAAACTGCGCAAACGAGTCAAGCTAGTCAAGCAAGCCGAGTAAGTACATCTGCTACTGAAAATGCGTCCGAATTATCACTTGTCATTGAGAATAGTCTGAACTCTTTAGCAACTATTGATGCGAAATTAAGTAGTTTGACAGTTGGTTCTACAGCTCTTATAGATACAACTATAACAGCTGCTGTGGCGACTACGGTAACTGCCGAGAATGACAAGAAAGCCCAAGAAGACCGCAAACGTCTGTCTAAAATCTCAGCTGAGATGGGTGAGTACCTAGCTAAGTCCGTTGGCTTGCCAAATACAAACGAAGCCGTTGCTAAGGTTAACGCCGCTGTAACAGCTATCGAGGAAGCACTAAAAACTCCAAATGCTGACTTGACAGATGTTATCAAGCAAGCAACGTCTGCAAAAAACTCAATCATCAATGCAGTGCTTCGTGCCAACAATGGGCAACGTAGTAGCTTAAACGGTAAAGCAATGGAGAGAGGGGCTAATTTTAGGGTTGCACCAGGTGGGGCAGCTGAAAATGACCCTGATAAGGCGACCTATGGTTTCAGAACAGCGACAGTTGGTTATGTTGTAACAAGCGCTGATGCAAAAGGTTCTACTAGTCTAGCAGGACCAAATGCAAAATATAGCTATAAAGAAGGTACCTATCTCTATGCGACCCAGGGACGTCAAGCAAACGACCGTGCTCCAGGTAGCTTAGCAAATGTTGCTACACGTGTTGAAGTTAAAGATATTGCCTCACAAGTCTATATGAAGGCAGTGCGAAATGGAACAACGACTCATTGGGAGGTTCTCTTTAATGATGGTGGGGAACCGCATGACAACCCTTATTTCTACTTTACGGTTCCAAAGGGACATCGCATCACCCATATGAAAGTGGAACAAAAAGATGGTGGGAATAGACCATGGAACACTTTGGGAGAAACAAATAGCGATGAAGCTTTCCGTAACAATTCCAAAAGTGGGGATTTGTTAGCTGCAATTGGTAATGCTAATAATAACCAAGGTGGAGCTTACTATGAAAACGTTGCTGGTGTCGGCCCAAGTGGGGTTGGTAGAGGAACGCTAACGAGCTTGCGGGACTTTGCCTTTAATAACCCAGATGCTTATTATCAAACTGATAAAATCACTGACAAAGTGAAAAAAGAAGGGGACTTTGCTTTCAATAGTATTGAAGGAGCCACTGCCAATGTCTATGCCCTCCACCCTAAAGGAAGTGCCCGTTACGAAGGGTATAGAATCACCTATACAACTGAAAGTGCAGCAGACACCAACGATTATTATATGGCTGGATTCCGTTCTTTGGAAAATTCACGTCATGGAAACTACCTCCAAATGGTCGGCTCTCAAGATCGTTATAGGGCTGAATTTAAAGGAGGGAAACAATCAGCTTTCCTTAAGTTTAGTGGTGTAGAAGACCTATCTGAAGTTAACAAACTCATCGATCTGTATGATGTCGTTACAGGACAAAAATTAGACGAATTTCCTCCTGATTTTGCTAGTAAAGTTAAATATAAGATTGATGGTGCTGAGACGAATGCTACCTACCTTGGTATCACCAATCTTCGAAGTTCATTTCGTTCTCAAGATAAATTAGCCAAAGGAACTCATAAGCTTACTATTACCTTCCCTAACAAAGGTGGGAAAACCCAAACCTATGATATTCCCTTCCGTGTTGTCAGTCAGTCGGAAGTTTATCAACCAACAATCAATACCAATGCGCTAAATAGACCCATTACAAAAGGTCAGCCTGTTCCTAGTGCAGCGTCCATGATAGCAGGATTTACAAATTCTTCTAGCACAATTCCTAATTTTAAAATGCCTAGTGCAATGAATGACTATAAAGAACAAGTAAATGGACGTACTTATAGTGGAGAGGTCATCCCGCCAACGACGGTTCAAGGAACAGCGACTAGTGCCTCCAACCTCAACGTTGCCAATGTTCAATGGCTTGGTGGTGGAGATACCTTTGGTTCAGGTGTAGGGGAAAATATGGCTATTAAAGCAACAGTTAATGGTAAGACCGTTTACCTCCCTCTACCAAGTGATATGCCTGCAAGCAAGCTGGGTCAAGACTTGACTCCTGCTGAACTAACTAAAGTTTTGGAGCACAATGGACTCACTACCAGCACAGCCACTATTGCGTCAAGAAAAGTTGGTTTGAGTAAAACACTCGTAGTCACTTACAAGGACAACGAAAATGGAGATTCACAGGATACTTCCGAAGTTTTCTTTGAAAATATCGCAAAAGCTACCACTCCAACAGCTCCTGCTATTCAAGCACCTACTGATGGTAGTGTGACGGTTACTCCTCAGGGAGAAAGCGATAGCGTGACCATCACCTATACTCCTACAACTGGCAATACCAATACAACCATCAGTGTCAAGAAGAGTGGAACCAAATGGGATAACCCAGAGCCTCTTCCTTCTGGAGTGACTTTAAATAAGGATACTGGTGCGGTTACTATATCAGAGCCAACAGTCAAAGACGAAAGCCGAGTCACTGCAACTGCCTATAACTTTAACTCAGAGGGAGCGACCTCTACTGAGACGGCAAAAATGCCCTATAAAACGAAATCAGATCGCTTTTATGCTGTTGAAGGGGAAAATGCTAACCAGCTATCTGCAAGTGATTTTATCACCAATAGTAGTGGGGCTGCAGTTCCGTCAACTGTCACTGTCGCGTGGAAAACGAGACCAGATTTCAGCAGTAACGGTGAAAAGACAGCTGTCCTAACGGTCACTAGCTCGGGAATTACTAAGGATTTTAACTATCCTTATACGGTTTATAAGAAAATTGAAACTGTTACCAACAATGGAGTGACAGGGCAGTTTTATGCCTTTAAAGATGACGATGGTCAAGGTCATACTAACGGAGGGGGCTGGGCTAATAATATTGGTGGAAATACTAGTCTGTATACAAATTCCGATGACCTTCCACAAAATACGAAATGGCGTTATGAGTATAAATTAAATAGTACTTTAAATGGTACAGGTACATTACAGAAAACTGCAATCGGCACACCTAATTTTAGTGAAGTTTGGAATAATAATCAAGCCCATCGAACACAATATCGTGTAGTAGCGACTTATCCAACAGGGCGTTTTGGAACTCCAACTACACAAAATCCTGCTTTGACAAGTCAGACAACCTTTACTTATACAGTAGTGGATCCTGTTGCTAAGCAAACTTATGAAACAACAGCTGGCAATATGGCTCCGCTATCGGCAATCAAAACTACTCCAGGTCAAGCAGTTACAAATGCAACAAATACCCCAACAGTACCAACTGGAACAGACTTTGCATGGGAAGCGCCGATAAGTGACTCTGATATTTCTACTCCAGGTTATGTAACTAAAAAAGTTAAAGTAACCTTACCAAAAGGCTCTGCTAATCAAACTGATACAGGACGTAACAGTAAGCTAGTTCCTGTTACGATTAAAGTAAATCCTCAGGCTCCACAAATTGCTGATAATCAGTTGACAAATACTGGTGGACTACCAAATCGTGATATTACAGTCACTAATGTAACACCAGGTGCGACAGTAACCTTGACGCTTGGAAGTGGAAGTAAAACTGTAATGAAGACAGTACCAGCTAATGCGACAAGTCTAACAATTGGAGCGAGTGACTTAGCAGATAGAAATGGTTTACTTCCAGTGGGAGAAGTAACTGTTAAACAAAGTAAGGCATTTACTAATCCGACAACAAACCAACCAGAAACACTTGAATCAGCAACGACGACTAAAACAATTACCAAGGAAAACGTTAAACCGGTAGCGACTACAGTTGTAGAAGTTTATAATAAAGCGACTAAGACGTGGGAAGCTGCTCCTAAGACGACTTCAGGTGACACATCAGTCTATACGTTTTATGCTGGTGACCATATGAGGTTTACAACCTCGATCACTGACAATAGTAACTATATAAAGCAAACAGATATAAAAATAGGTGGCTCTGACGGAAGGAGTGTTCCGAATAGAAATGCTTTTGATGATAGTTTTGGAAACGCAATTGTCACCAATATTTCTTCTGTTACACCTGCCTCATCTACGACTCCAGCTAAAGTAGTTGCACAGGGAACAATTAAGGAAGAACTTCAATACAGTACCGGAAATACTTCGACTCGTTCTATTACAGCTACAGATATTTCAGACAATGAGTCTGTGGGAAATACATTTAAGATTGTACAAGGTGATTTGAGCGTTAAAAATGCTAATTTGAATCCAGATAAGAAGATTAAAGTAACAAATCTGACAGCTTTAACAGAGGATGAAAAGACAAGCATAAAAGAGGCTATTAAGAATGCCCATGATACGAATAAAGTCAAAGAAAAAGAACGTATCAAGGATGTTACCTTTGAAGGATCTAATGCCAAGATTACCTATAAGGATGGTCGCTCTCGTACGAAAGCAATCTCAGAATTGGCGAGAGAAGTGAATACGCCGTCTATTGAAAATCTAACTGGACGTGGTGGCTTGCCAAATCAAACGATCACGGTAAATAATGTTCTTCCAGGTGCAACTGTAACCTTAACAGTTGCAGGTCAAACTCTTACGCCGAAAAGAGCAGCAGATAATGCTACCAGCGTAACCTTTACTGCAGCAGATTTGGGAACGGCTTACACCGCAAACAATGGTCTGCTTCCTTCGGGTAATGTGACTGCGACACAAAGTGTGCCTGCAGGGGCAAACACAACTGAAGTTTTAACCTCAGACCAAGGTACTGGGACGATTACTAATGAAACTGAAAGACCAAATGTAGAAGTCGTTCTGCAAGTCAAGGATGGGGATAATTGGGTTGATCAAACTAGGAAAGCTGTTCGTAACAGTGCTGATGACGAAGAAAGACGTTCTGGTTCGGGATATGAACTCTTTGCTGGTGATGAATACCGCTTTGTTATCAAAACGACAGATAACAGTGGCAAGGTTCGCACTGTAGAAGTATGGGACGGTGGTCGCTATAAACAAAGTAATATGACAGGTTCTGATTATAATAGAGGTGGAACGATTAGCCATATTACGACTCCTACGACTGCTACGACTGAGACTCCAGCTACGCTGACAATTCAAGGTACATACAACGAAAATCGACAGTATGAAGCAAGAAATCTTTGGACACGTCAGATTCGTACAGAAGATCTTTCTGGAAATACAAATAATGACACTACATTTCAGATTGTTCAAGGGAAATTAAGTGATAAATTCCAAGGGCGACAACCAGAAGATGCGGTTCCAGTTGCCGATCCAAACTCCTTGACAGGTCCAGATCGTGATAAGATTCTTGAAGCTGTTAAGAGAGCTAATCCTCAAGATACGAATCGTATCAGTAATTATACTATTGATAATAATGGTAGAGTAACCATTACTTATAAAGATGGTACGAGCAATCCTGTAGATCCAAAAGTGAAACCGCAGGCTCCTACAATCAATCCTGCAAATCAAGCAGTTTATGGAGATAGGTTAACTTCGACGGATCGTGTTATCACAGGTACGAATGCACCAGGTGCAACGGTAGAGGTAACGCTTCAAGATGGTACGAAAAAGGCTGCGACTGTAAATGGTACAACATGGACTTTAAATCTTGGACCTAATGAAGTATTGACTCAGTCTGAACATCAAAATCTTCAACGTGGTGACAGTAAAGCCAAAGGGATTGAGGTGACTCAAACTGTTAATGGACTTAAAAGTGATATTGCAAGTAAAGCAGTCACTCTTGGAGATTATACAATCCAGCCATCAAGGGTTGCTAAAACACCAAAAACAGGTGATAAAAGCAATAGTGTTGCTTCGGCAAAAGATGTGGTTGTTCAAATTCCACATGATGCTGGTTTAGCTTATGTTCGCTTAAATGGGAATCAAGATCTTGCTCTGCAAAAACAACCAAATGGAACATGGAATGTAGCAGGAGTTTTCGCAGGGAAGGTTACGGCTGTTGAGACAGCGGTAGCTGGAGACCCAACTAAGAAAGAATTGACTATTAGCGTCAATGACCCAACTAATCCACCGTATCGTATTCAGAAAGGTACGGATAAGGTTCAGTTGTTGGTTAAATATGCAGATGGAGGACAAGAGCCACCAGCAGCTAAGAATTGGGTGAAAGCAGATGCTATCAATGAAAAACCTGCTATTACTGCAAATACAGGTTCAGAAAACAAGGTGTATGTTGCAGGTACGCCTGTAACTCAGGACGATTTAAAGAATCTTGTTACGGTTAGTGACCAAGAAGACTTGAATACAACAGTTCCAGGTGCGACGGTTGGTAAAAAAGCAAATGAAAACCTTACGGTAGAAGTTGTCAAAAAAGGAACCACTGCTAAAATTACAGGCAACTTAACCGATCCTGGTGTTTATACTGTTACTTATAAGACCAGTGATGCCGCAGGGGATGTAGCTGAAGATAAGACTTTTGATATTGTCATTAAACCGCAGGCGCCACAAATCGCAGATGATCAATTGACTGAAAAAGGTGGTTTGCCAAATCGTAGTATTGAGGTAACTAATGTTACACCAGGTGCGACAGTTACCTTGACAATCGGCACTCAGACCTTTACTAAGACAGCTGGTCCTAACGATACAAGGTTGACCTTCGAGCCAAGAGACCTTGCGGCAGGTTACAATGCTAATAACGGCTTGCTTCCAACGGGTAGAGTAACGATTAAACAAGCTCTTCCAAATCCAACGTCGAGCCAAACTAACCCGTTAGAATCAGAAACAACGATTAAATCAGAAGGAATTACGAAAGAACGTCAAGACCCAAATGTTACTGTTAAGGTAGAAGTTTATAATCCTAAGACTAATACATGGGTAGAAGCACCTAAGTATTCAGACGGCAAGAGCAAAATCTATGCTGGTGATAAATTCCGTGTGATGGTAGTAACTACTGACAATAGCGGTAAGGTTAGAAATATTGAGGCTTGGAATGATAACAATGGTAATGGAAATCCAACAACGACTTCCCTTATAGGGACAGATGTTCATAGTGGTGGTAGTGCCGTACCAGGTGGTACTGGTGGAAATTTCCCTGCAAGTGATGCTCATCCTCAAAATAGACAAGTCATTACGGATGCTGTTTATAATTCAAATAAACAATATAGACCGGACGGGGATGGTAGTAAGGCGACTGATAATGAATGGACACGTTATGTTCGTGTGAAAGATTTCTCTGAGAATGAAACACGAGTGCCTTATGGCATCCGTCAAGCTCCATTGAGTGAAAAGTATGATCCAGCCACACCTGATACGATTCAGGTAACAAACAAAACGAATCCTTCTGAAAAGGATCAAGAAAAGATTCGTGAAGCAGTGAGAACCAAGAATGCAGGTCTGCCAATTGATAGAATTGACGTTGCAGCGGATGGTTCAGTGACTGTTGTGTATACGGATGGTACGAAAGAGTCTCTAAAAGTTGCGTTATCGAATGAGGAGTATAGTACATCTCTATCGACAAGTATTGTAACATCAACATCAATTTCAACAAGTGTTATAACGTCCAGATCAACATCTGAAAGTGTGGTAACATCACGATCCACCTCTGAGAGTGTTGTAGCATCCAGATCAACATCTGAAAGTGCTAGCACATCGTTCTCGGCTTCGGCAAGTTCATCCCAATCATTGTCAGAATCCCAATCAGCGTCTGAGTCGATGTCGGCTTCAGAATCAGCAAGTCAATCAGCTTCTGAGTCAACTAGCTCGAGCCAATCAGCCTCTGAATCTGCCTCAACAAGTGCAAGTCAATCTGCATCAGAGTCAGCATCGACAAGTGCCTCAACGAGCGCAAGTCAATCAGCATCTGAGTCTGCCTCAACAAGTGCCTCAACAAGTGCCTCAACGAGCGCAAGTCAATCAGCGTCAGAGTCCGCATCGACAAGTGCCTCAACAAGTGCAAGTCAATCAGCGTCTGAATCAGCATCGACAAGTGCTTCAACAAGCGCGAGCCAGTCAGCTTCTGAATCAGCGTCAACGAGCGCAAGTCAATCGGCATCAGAATCAGCTTCAACGAGTGCGAGCCAGTCAGCGTCTGAATCGGCATCGACAAGTGCTTCAACAAGCGCAAGTCAATCAGCTTCTGAGTCAGCCTCAACAAGTGCAAGTCAGTCAGCTTCTGAGTCTGCCTCAACAAGTGCCTCAACAAGTGCAAGTCAATCGGCATCAGAGTCAGCATCGACAAGTGCCTCAACAAGTGCAAGTCAATCTGCATCAGAGTCAGCATCGACAAGTGCCTCAACGAGCGCAAGTCAATCAGCGTCTGAATCAGCTTCAACAAGTACTTCAACGAGCGCGAGCCAGTCAGCTTCTGAATCAGCATCAACAAGTGCTTCAACAAGTGCAAGTCAATCGGCATCAGAATCGGCATCGACAAGTGCCTCAACGAGCGCAAGTCAATCAGCTTCTGAATCGGCATCGACAAGTGCCTCAACGAGCGCAAGTCAATCGGCGTCAGAGTCCGCATCGACAAGTGCCTCAACGAGCGCAAGTCAATCTGCATCAGAGTCAGCTTCAACAAGTGCCTCAACGAGCGCGAGCCAGTCAGCGTCTGAATCGGCATCAACAAGTGCTTCAACGAGCGCAAGTCAATCAGCGTCAGAGTCAGCATCGACAAGTGCCTCAACAAGTGCAAGTCAATCTGCATCAGAGTCAGCATCGACAAGTGCCTCAACGAGCACAAGTCAATCAGCATCTGAGTCTGCCTCAACAAGTGCCTCAACGAGCGCGAGCCAGTCAGCTTCTGAGTCTGCCTCAACAAGTGCAAGTCAATCAGCTTCTGAGTCAGCTTCGACAAGTGCCTCAACGAGCGCGAGCCAGTCAGCGTCTGAATCAGCATCAACAAGTGCAAGTCAATCAGCTTCTGAATCAGCATCGACAAGTGCCTCAACAAGTGCAAGCCAGTCAGCGTCTGAATCAGCATCGACAAGTGCTTCAACGAGCGCAAGTCAATCTGCATCAGAGTCAGCATCGACAAGTGCCTCAACAAGTGCGAGCCAGTCAGCGTCAGAGTCAGCATCGACAAGTGCCTCAACGAGCGCAAGTCAATCAGCTTCAGAATCAGCATCAACAAGTGCCTCAACAAGTGCAAGTCAATCAGCGTCTGAGTCAGCATCAACAAGTGCGAGCCAGTCAGCTTCTGAGTCAGCATCAACAAGTGCCTCAACGAGCGCAAGTCAATCGGCATCAGAGTCAGCTTCAACAAGTGCTTCAACAAGCGCAAGTCAGTCAGCGTCTGAATCAGCATCGACAAGTGCTTCAACAAGCGCAAGTCAATCAGCTTCTGAATCAGCATCGACAAGTGCTTCAACGAGCGCAAGTCAGTCAGCGTCTGAATCGGCATCAACAAGTGCATCAACAAGTGCGAGCCAGTCAGCTTCAGAATCAGCATCGACAAGTGCCTCAACGAGCGCGAGCCAATCAGCTTCTGA